>CALSAU010000020.1:0-13087 GCA_943372985.1 Polaromonas sp. YR568
ACTGACTTCGCGGCCATCAATCAGCCGCGCGCCGGCCATGCTCAAGTCATCGCTGAAAATCGCACCGCCAAAGCCCAGCTGGCTGCGCAGGATGAAGTTCAGCCACTGACTGGAGAAGCCCGCCGGACGTGCGTCCACCTTGGGGTAGATCACGTGCGCAGGCATGACGCTGGTCAGCGTCGTGTTCAGCCAGCCATAGGGCGCGGCATCGTCAGCCAGGATGCGCTTGAGGCTGCGGTTGTCCACCGGAATCTCGGTGTGGGAATCGGCCTTCACGAATCCATGGCCAGGGAAGTGCTTGCCGCAATTGGTCATGCCGCTTTGCAGCAGCCCATGCATCAAGCTCTTGGCCAGCAGAGTCACCACGCGTGGGTCGCGTCCGAATGCGCGGTCGCCGATGACGCCGCTTTCGCCCCAGTCCAGATCGAGCACTGGCGTGAAGCTGAAATCCACACCACAGGCGCGCAGCTCTGCGCCCAGCACATAACCGCAGGCGGTGGCCGCGTTGGTGGCAGCCAGCTGATCTTTCATCCAGAGCTCGCCGAGTGCACGCATGGGTGGCAGATAGGTGAAACCGTCGGTGCGAAAGCGCTGCACGCGGCCACCCTCGTGGTCCACGCAGATCAGCAAGTCGGCACGGATGCTCTTTATGTCGGCGCACAGGGCGGTGAGTTGTGCCCGGTCTTTCCAGTTGCGCGCAAACAGGATGATGCCGCCAGTCAGCGGGTGCTTCAGACGGCGGCGGTCGGCCTTGGTCAGGGTGTGGCCCGCCACATCGATGATGAGCGGAGCCTGTGTGGCGTGGTGGGAGGTCATGAGGATGGGTGGTTCAGGAAAAGTGATTGAAGGACGCGAATGCGCTGCGACTCAAGGTGAATGCTCGACCACCACAAAGCTGGCGGCATAGTCGGTTTCGTCGGTCACCGAGACGTGGGCGCGGAGCTGGCGCGATTCGAACCACAGCTTGAGCGCGCCATGGAGGACGATCTCGGGCTTGCCGCTGCGCGCCTTGGCGATTTCGCAGGAGCGCCAGGTCATTGGCATGCGCATGCCCATGCCAATGGCCTTGCTGAACGCCTCTTTCGCGGAAAAGCGGGTGGCAAGATAACTCACGCCACGGTCAGGCCAGCGTGCCGACCGCGCTTTCCAGGTGGCCAGCTCACCGTCACTGAGAATCTTGCGGGCGAAGCGCTCGCCGTGTTTGTCAATGCTGGCGCGGATGCGCCGCACATCGCAGATATCGGTACCGATGCCGTAAATCATTCGGCAGTGGTTGTTAAAAACGCGTTGTCAATGCAGCGCAGATAGTCTTTCACCGTGGCGGTGTAACCCAGCTCAAGCGCATCGGCGATCAGGGCATGGCCGATGGACACCTCCTGCACGCCGGGTACGGTACGCAGGAAATTGGTGAGGTTGTCGCGGTTGAGGTCGTGACCCGCATTGATACCCAGGCCCGCAGCGGCTGCGGCACGCGCAGCATCGGCAAATGACTGCAGGGTGGCCTCTTTGTCAGCCGTCGGCCAAGCGCGGGCATAACTCTCCGTGTAAAACTCCACCCGGTCCGCCCCCACGGCTTTGGCGGCTGCCATGGCGCTGGCGACCGGGTCCATGAAAAGGCTCACCCGCACGCCGCGCGAATGCGCCTGCTCGATCAGCGGCGCCAGACGCTCTGCATCTTCCGGAAAGCTCCAGCCATGGTCGCTGGTGAACTGGTCTTCGCTGTCGGGGACAAAGGTGCACTGGTGCAGCGGCAAGCCGCGGGCCGTGAGATCACGCACAAAGTGCATCAGGTTCTGCAGCGGATTGCCTTCCACATTGAACTCGCGGTCTGGCCAGTCCTTCATCAGTGCGGCCAGCTCGTACACATCATCGGGGCGGATGTGCCGCTCATCGGGACGCGGGTGCACCGTGATGCCCTGCGCACCCGCTTCCAGGCACAGCTCTGCCGCCCGGCGAACGCTGGGAATGTCCAGGTGCCGGGTGTTGCGCAGCAAGGCCACCTTGTTGACATTGACCGACAGCGCCGTTTTGCGGATGTCGCTATGGAGAGTGGTCGGGTCAGAGGTCATGATTTTTCGGGGGTTCAATGGTTTGAGCGCTTGAGCGTCAGAGCGCCTGCAATTCCATCATCATCTGCCGGGTTTTCAACAGCTTCACACCGCAATGGTAGTGCAGCAGCCCGCGCAGCTGGTGCTTGAGTTCGTTCAGCCCCGGAATGCAGGCCCGCACCGTGTCTGAGAACAGCGCATCGTCCGCCAGCGCCTGCTGCAAGTCCAGCCACTGCGTGCCCGGCAGGCTGCTGCGGTCATCGTCATGCGCCTGGCGCAAGCCAGACTCTGCCACCAGCACATAGCGCAATGCAGGCTCCAGCGGCGCCAGCGTGGCGGTTTCGGCGTCGAGCAGCGGCAAGAGGCCAATGTCCCGCAGCAGGCGAAGCTCGAAAGCCCGCAGCGCAATCTGCAAGGTGTCGTGGCTCTGGTTGGCCAGCAGCTGCACCGTCGCCGCATACGCATCAAACAGCGGCGGGTGTGGGTCGTCACGCGCCAGCAGGCGTATCAGCAGCTCGTTGAGGTAATAGCCCGACAGCAGGGCATCGCCAGTCGGCATGACATGGCCGCCCTGCCACTCGGCGCTCTTGAGCGTGCGGATCTCCGCGTCCCCGCCAAAGGCCACATGAAGCGGCTGCAAGGGCAACAGAATGGGCCGAAACCCCGAGCTCGGCTTCTTGGCCCCCCGCGCCACCAGCGCCACCCGGCCATACGTGCGGGTGAACACCTCCACGATCAGGCTCGACTCGCTCCAGTCATATCGATGGAGCACATAGGCCGGCTCGTCAGTGATGCGCTTGGTAGCCACTCGCCCAACTCAGATCAGATCACGCGAGGCGCGCAGAAGAAAAAGTTCAAGCAGAGCCGCGGAACGGGCTTCGCCCGGCCGCAGGCGGACGGCCCCCTCGGGGGGCAGCGCATTACACGGAGCCGAAGGCGAAGTGACAAGCGTGGGGGCCCTATTCATACCCGAAGGTCTTCACCCGCGCCTCATCATCCGCCCAGCCGGAGCGGACCTTGACCCAGATTTCCAGAAACACCTTGCCGCCGGTGAGCGCCTCCAGCTCATGCCGCGCCTCGGTACCGATGCGCTTGAGCTTTTCGCCCTTCTCGCCAATGATCATGCCCTTGTGGCCATCACGTTCGACGACGATGGTCGCCGCGATACGCCGGAGGTTGCCCTCTTCTTCGTATTTATCAATCACCACCGTTGAGGTGTAAGGCAGCTCGTCACCCGTCAGCCGGAACAGCTTTTCGCGGATGATTTCGGCAGCCATGAAGCGGTCGCTGCGGTCTGTCAGCTCATCGGCGCCGTACATCCAGGGCTGCTGCGGCAGGTACTTTTCGCAGATGCCGAAAAGCCGCTCGATGTCCTTGGCGTTGTTGGCAGACATCGGCACAAACTCGGCAAAGTCGTGGCGCTCATGCATGGAACGCAGCCATGGCGCGATCTCGGCGCGTCGGTGGATCAGATCGAACTTGTTGGCCAGCAGGATGGCCGGCGTTTTCTCGGGCAGCAAGGCCAGCACCTTGGCATCGGCCAGGTTGAACTGCCCGGCCTCGACCACAAAAATGATCAGGTCCACATCGTTAACCGTGCCCACCACCGTGCGGTTGAGCGAGCGGTTCAGGGCATTGCCATGTCGGGTCTGGAAACCTGGCGTATCCACAAAGACAAACTGCGTGGCGCCCACGGTGCGCATGCCGGTGATGCGGTGGCGCGTGGTCTGGGCCTTGCGAGAGGTGATGCTGATTTTCTGACCGACCAGCGCGTTGAGCAGGGTCGACTTGCCGACGTTGGGCTTGCCGACAATCGCAATCAGGCCACAGCGCTGGTCGCCAGCGGCAGGCACACTGGCCGGCGCCTCTGTCGCAGGCACGGCGGCGCCCCGCGCCTTGAAGGCCTGGGCCAGCATGGCTTCCAGGTCGTCGGGTGCCTGCACCGTCGGGTCAGGCGCCGGGGCCTTGGGCGGCCGGGAAGAAGGAGTTTTTTTGCCTGTGCTCATGGTGTGTTCAGTGGAGGGGACAGTCCCCAAACGGCCGGGGAAGCGATCTCTAGCGATCTCAAACGACCTCAGGTGTCCAGCGTCTTGACGAACATGAGCATGGCCGCCGCAGCCGCCTGCTCACCGGCGCGCCGGGAGCCGCCGATGCCGCGCTCGGTGCGGCCGTACTCGGTGATCTCACATTCAACGTCAAAGGTCTGCTTGTGCGCCGCACCCATGGTGCCCACCACCCGATAAATGGGCAGATTCATTTTGCGTCCCTGCAACCACTCCTGCAATTCGGTCTTCGGGTCCTTGCCGATCGCCTGCATCTGCGGATTGATCTCGACGTTCTGGAACAGGCGCCGAACCAGGGCCGACGCCGTGTCGAAACCGGCGTCCAGGTAGACCGCGCCAATCACCGCCTCCAGCGCATCCGCCAGAATCGACGGCCTTTTTTGCCCGCCTGACTTGGCCTCGCCCTCCCCCAGCCGCAACAAAGGTGGCAGGCCCAGATCGACCGCCAGCTTGTGCAGGGTGTCCTGCTTGACGAGATTGGCCCGAACACGGGACAGGTCCCCTTCGGGCAGTTCACTGAGCCGCTCGTAGAGCAGGCCGGCGACTGCGAGGTTGAGCACTGAATCGCCGAGAAACTCGACCCGCTCGTTGTGATCCGTCGCAAAACTGCGGTGCGTCAGCGCCTGAATGAGAAGCCGCGGGTCAGCAAACTCATGCTGCAGGCGTTTTTGCAGCGCCTGCAACTGCGGGCCAAGGGTAACGCTCACCGGCACTTAACGGGAGCGGCCGGCGTACTTCAGCAGAAGGTAGGCGGGCCCGGCCATGTGAATCTCACGGCTGTATGCAAAAGAAACCACGACCTTGTCACCTTCTTTGGTGACCTGCAGGTCCTTGCCCGCGATCGATTCAATGTTGTCGATGGAGGCCGCCTTGTCAAAGACAGCCCTGACCTCCGGAACCGTGCCGCCTTCGTTGGCTGCCTTGTTGGCAGCCTTGACGATCGCCTGGAACTCGATCACGGTGGGCAGCACCTGGGCACCCAGCACGGCACCACATGCCAGAACGCCGGCAATGAACAAAATGCTGATGAAGGAAATGCCGCGTTGCTGATTTTTCATTTTTGCTCCTGCTATCCGGAAGGTCAGTTGTAAGAAGTGACAGCGTTGCGCCTGACTGTCCTTCAGCACTTACTCAAAGGAACCAATGCGCTTGAGGTTGCCGAAATTCATCCACACAAAGAAGGCCTTGCCCACGATGTTCTTCTCTGGCACGAAGCCCCAGTAACGCGAATCCAGCGAATTATCGCGGTTGTCACCCATCATGAAGTAATGGCCTTCGGGCACCTTGCAGACCACGCCTTCACTACTGTAGCGGCAATTCTCCTTGAAAGGAAAGTCATCCGCGCCGGGGATGAAGGCAGGGCGGTCTTCATCATTGAGCAGGCGATAGGTTCTGTTGCCGGTGGTTTCCTCGAACTGCTTGGCGTAGCGCAAGGCGTCTTCGTCAAAGAAGTCGGGGAGCGCCTTCTGGGGCACTGGTACGCCGTTGATGGTGATCTTCTTGTTCAGATACGCCACCTCGTCACCGGGCAATCCGACGACCCGCTTGATGTAGTCCAGGCTGGGCTTGGGCGGGTACCGGAACACCATCACATCGCCACGCTGGGGGCT
Source organism: Polaromonas sp. YR568 (assembly GCA_943372985.1). Classification (GTDB taxonomy): domain Bacteria; phylum Pseudomonadota; class Gammaproteobacteria; order Burkholderiales; family Burkholderiaceae_C; genus Polaromonas. The sequence goes on from CALSAU010000020.1 coordinate 5,722, forward strand.
GTTGTTGTCCAGTATCTTGAGGTTCACGACCGGCAGGCGAACGCCGTAATGGAATTTGTTCACCAGGATCAGGTCATTAATCAGCAGTGTGGGGATCATGGAGCCTGAAGGGATCTTGAACGGCTCGAACAGGAAGGAGCGCAGCAGAAAGACGATCACGATCACCGGGAAAAGGCCGGCGGTCCAGTCCAGCCACCAGGGCTGCATGATCAGGCGTGCGCGTGCGTCTGCGGTCTGATCGTCGACCTGCGCAATTCCCATTTTGGCCAGCTCTTCACGCCGCTGCGCCGCACTGGACTCCAGTGCCGCTACGGCCTTCTGGCGCTGCGGCAGGAAGTAGAAACGCTCAGCGAGCCAATAGACGCCCGTGACCACCGAGGCCAGAAAAAGCATCAGCGAAAAATTGCCTTCCACCAGCCCCATGTACCAGGCGCCGCCGTAGCCGGCAAACGCAGCGAGGAGGACTGCGGTGATGGAACCCATCGCGCCACCCATCACTCGTCCACCTGCAAGATGGCCAGAAATGCCTCTTGGGGCACCTCGACCGAACCGATCTGTTTCATGCGCTTTTTGCCTGCTTTTTGTTTTTCGAGAAGCTTGCGTTTGCGTGAAATATCGCCGCCGTAGCACTTGGCGATCACGTTCTTGCGCAGCGCCTTGATTGTCTCACGCGCAATGATGTTGGCCCCGATGGCCGCCTGGATGGCGACGTCGAATTGCTGCCGGGAAATGATCTCGCGCATCTTGGCCACCACGGCCCGCCCGCGGTAGGCCGACTGGCTGCGGTGCACGATGATCGACAGCGCGTCGACCTTCTCGCCGTTGAGCAGGATGTCCACCTTCACCACATCGGACGCCCGGAACTCCTTGAACTCATAGTCCATGGACGCATAGCCTCGGGAGACCGATTTGAGCTTGTCGAAAAAGTCGAGCACGATCTCGCCCAGCGGCATCTCGTAGGTCAGCATGACCTGCTTGCCGTGATAGGCCATGTTCAGCTGCACGCCGCGCTTCTGGTTGGCCAAGGTCATGACGGCGCCCACATAGTCCTGCGGCATGTACAGGTGCACCGTCACGATGGGTTCGCGGATCTCGTTCACACGGCCGGTATCAGGAATCTTGGACGGGTTCTCGACCATGATGACCTCGCCGTCCGACTTGACCACCTCGTACACCACGCTGGGTGCGGTGGTGATCAGGTCCTGATCGAACTCGCGCTCCAGCCGCTCCTGGACGATTTCCATGTGCAGCAGGCCCAGGAAGCCGCAGCGAAAGCCGAAGCCCAGCGCCTCGCTGACTTCGGGCTCGTAGTGGAGCGACGCATCGTTCAGCTTGAGCTTTTCCAGCGCATCGCGCAGCGATTCGTACTCGCTGGCTTCGGACGGATAGAGCCCTGCGAACACCGCTGGCTGGATTTCCTTGAAGCCGGGCAGCGGCTCGGTCGCCGTCCATGCCGCGCCGCCGGTTCCCGGCTTGACGAGCGTGACCGTGTCACCCACGCGAGCTGCCTGCAATTCCTTGATGCCCGCGATGATGAAACCCACCTCGCCGGACTCCAGCGACTGGCGGGGCTGGGTGTGCGGCGTGAACACGCCCAATTGCTCGGCGTTGTAGGTCGCCTCGCTGGCCATCAGCTTGATGCGCTCGCCCCTGGCAATCCGCCCGTCGACCACGCGCACCAGCATCACCACGCCAACGTAGGCGTCGTACCAGCTGTCGATGATCATGGCGCGCAGCGCGCCTGCCGGGTTGCCCTTGGGCGGCGGGATGCGTGCGACCACCGCCTCAAGAATCTCGTCGATGCCCATGCCGGTTTTGGCGCTGCAAGGAATCGCATCGGTGGCGTCGATGCCGATCACCTCCTCGATTTCCTGCTTGGCGTTGTCAGGGTCAGCCTGCGGCAGGTCCATCTTGTTCAGCACAGGCACCACCTCGACACCGAGGTCGAGTGCGGTGTAGCAATTGGCGACCGTCTGCGCTTCCACGCCCTGGCTGGCATCGACGACGAGCAACGCGCCTTCGCATGCCGACAGCGAACGACTCACTTCATAAGAGAAGTCCACATGGCCTGGTGTGTCGATCAGATTGAGGTTGTAGATCTCGCCGTTGCGAGCCTTGTATTGCAGCGCAGCGGTCTGTGCCTTGATGGTTATCCCACGCTCCTTTTCGATATCCATCGAATCCAGAACCTGCGCGCTCATCTCGCGGTCCTGCAATCCACCGCAGCGCTGGATGATGCGGTCGGCCAGCGTGGACTTGCCGTGATCGATGTGGGCAATGATCGAAAAATTTCTGATGTGATTCATCAACGGGAGCGCCTAAGTACTTGAAACTACTGCGAAGAGATGGAGGTCAATCGCGATGGGCCATAAAAAAGGGCGCGTCGATTTGCGACGCGCCCTGAACCAACAATCTATGGCAACTGCGATAGTTGGAACTTCATTGTAGGCAAAAAGCCGGCAACGACCAGTCCCCAAACGGCCATATTTTTCCCGTTGCAGGTGAGCAACATGAATTTTGTGCACAGTTTATTCACAATTTCAAAGAGGTTGTCTCTGGACAACTTGTGGGTGATCTGTGAATCGAGGTTGAACACCTTCAAATCCGGAGGAATCAGCCCAAATGGATCGATTGATATGCAAAAAATCAACCGTATTCAGCCCTCATTCTATCCAAACTCGTCACACGTCCGATTAATTTGTTTGTTTGCGCTCACACACTTTCACTCAGTCTGTGCGATGAACGCGCAAAAATATATTTGAAAGCATGGTCGCATCGCGGCCGGAAGGAGACAAAAGCCCCCAGACCCGGCAGGGTATGGGGGCTTTCCCGAAGCTGGCGACTTCGGCCGGCAAGGCCTGCAACAGCTCCTGCAATCAGCGCGAGGGCCGAATCAGCGCGTATTGCGCCCACTCACCCCGGCGGAACAGCACATTGACGGGCTTGGACTTGTCGGTCTTTGCCAGGGCGGCCTCGAACTCCTTCACACTGGAAATTTCAGTGTTGGCAATGGCGACGATCACATCGCCTTCGCGCAGTCCGCCGCGCGCAGCGGCGCCGTCGGCGGTATCGACCTTCACACCGCCCTTGATTTTCAGTTCCTTCTTTTGCGCATCCTGAATTTCGCTGACCACGAGACCCAGCGCCTGGCCTGCGCCCGCCACCGGCGGCTTGGGCTCAGCCGCTGATGCCTTGCGGACGGGTTTCTCGGGCTCGATCTCGGCCACGACGACCGTCAGGTCCCGTGTCGCTCCCCGGCGGAACACGGTGACGGTGGATTTGGTGCCGGGCTTGATGTTGCCCACCAGTCGCGGCAGATCGCTGGATTTTTCAATCGGCGTACCGTCAAATTTGGTGATGATGTCACCCGCCTCGATGCCCGCCTTCTCGGCAGGCGCACCACTCTCAACGCCCCGAACCAGCGCACCCTGCGCCTTACCCAGTCCAATCGACTCCGCGACTTCCTTGGTCACCTGATCGATCTGGACACCGATGCGGCCCCGGGTCACCCGGCCGTTGGCACGGAGCTGATCGGCCACACGAGCCGCTTCGTCCATCGGGATGGAAAAGGAAATGCCCTGGAAGCCGCCCGAGCGCGAGTAAATCTGGCTGTTAATGCCGACCACCTCACCACGCATGTTGATCAGCGGGCCACCCGAGTTGCCGGGGTTGATGGCGACGTCAGTCTGGATGAAGGGCAGGAAGTCGCCGGTGTCACGCTGCTTGGCGCTGACGATACCGGCGGTCACCGTGTTTTCCAGGCCGAAGGGCGAGCCAATGGCCATCACCCACTCGCCCACTTTCAGGCGGCTGACGTCACCTATCTTCACAGCGGGCAAGCCGGTGGCCTCGATCTTGACCACCGCCACGTCGCTACGCTTGTCTGCGCCGATGATCCTGGCCTTGAACTCGCGTTTGTCGGTGAGGGTCACCAGCACCTCATCGGCGCCATCAACCACGTGGGCGTTGGTCATCACAAAGCCGTCAGACGTCAGGACGAACCCGGAACCCACACCCCTGGGGCGCTCTCGCTCTTCCTCGCCTCCCGGGCTGCGCTCGGATCGCGGACCACGCGGCAGATTCGGCGGCACCGGAATGCCGAAGCGGCGAAAGAATTCCAGCATCTGTTCGTCGGCGGGACCGGAGCTGGAGGCCCTGGTTTTCTCGATCGTGCGGATGTTGACCACCGAGGGACCCACCTGATCCACCAGGTCGGTGAAGTCAGGCAGGGCACGCCCCTGCGCCAGCGCACCGGTCGCCGGCATGAAGGTCGCTACTGCTAACGCCACCAAAAAGGGAGCTGCCGCGCGTGCGCGGAGCGGGTTCCAGTTCATTTCAAGCATCATCAACCTCGTTGTAAATTGTCAATTTCTGTCGTCTTCATGTCGTTTTCATATGGCCTGGATCAGTCCAGTCCGCAGTGCGGCTGGACTTCAACCGTCACCGCTTGCGCTCCAGCCCGCTGGCGAGCATCCGCAGTGTGGCCATGGGCACCTCGCCCATCACGGTCACCCAGTGCGTGTCGATCTGACGGGTCATGGTCTGGGTGGCCCCCATCGACAAAGCCGATTCCCGCCCATGCCGCTGCCGGTCCAAAGGCTCCACAAAAATGGAAACCGAGGCGAGGCCATCCGAGAAAATCCACTGGAGCGGCTCATCCCCCGTCCCGCCCTGGCGCGGCGTTCCCGAGCCCGACGCTGCAACCGGCCGCTTGTAGCAACTCATCGGCTTGAAACCGGCGACCGGCGCCTTGAGCAACCAGCCTTCCGCGCTGGCGCTGGTCTTCACCAGCACGGGCTTTTCGAGCCGGTAGCCATCGGTCTTGCCCATCATCTGCAGCAATTTGTCCATCTTGACCGGCGCGTCCAGCTGCAGCTCGGAAAAAGCGGCCTGCTCCAGCACCTTGCCGTCGCCGTCCAGCGTTTGCACCTTGACCACCAGACCTTTTTTACGCTCGGTCCAGACGCGGTAGCCGAACCGCATGTTGTCCTTGGGCACCAGGGCAACCACGTCGGCCTCCAGCCCCGCCACGCGCTCAATGCCTTCCTGGCGGGCCTTGTAGAAATCCGCGATGCGGTGATCGGTGGACTGCAGCAAATCCGGGAACAGGCCCAGCGACTCGCGCCGCTCGCTGACCACCACTTTGTGATCAGGAATGAAAGTGACCACCTGGTCGTTGTGCCTGAAGACCGAGCGCGGCGCACCGGTCAGGGTCTCCACACGCTCCATCTGCTGGCTGCCTTCGCACACATGCCAGATCCGGGCACTGGACATGGTCGAGCCGGACGACACCACAAAGGTGCCGATGTAGCTTCGGTTCCTCGCCGCCTCATGCATGCGGGCGAGCCATTCATTGATGCTTCTGGACTCGGCCGCGGTGGCTGGCGCAGCAGCTGCCGGCGTGGTTGCCTGGGTCGCGGGCGCCTGTGCAGCAGCATGCGGCAGCGCCGACATTACCACCCACGCCAGTAGCCACGGCTTGCAGCTCACCCGGAAGTGGCGGCAGAGTCCGGTTTCAAGCGCGGTGATGCGTTCAGCGTCCGACATTGCGTGGTGTCTCAAAAGTGGCATTCCTCAGAAATCCCGACGGCACCTGAAGCGCCGACATCCCACCCACCTCTTTATGGGCGGCCAGCATTTCTTCAAGACGCGCGTCCCGCACCATCGGGCCAGCGGGTGAATCCACCACCACCTGTTGCGGCGGCAATCCAGCCAACTGGCTGCCGGCTGCGGGCTGCTGCAAGGCCACGGTATTCCACGCAATCACCGACAGAGCGGCCACCGAGGCCAGGCCCGCCACCAGCTTCCAGCGGAAGGTGCCGTCATTGGACGCGGCACCGCGCGCATGGCCAACGACTGCCGGCATCGGCAGCGGGACGGTGGTCAGCGACTCACGCGCCAGACGCTGGCTGAAGCGGTTCACGAAGTCCAAGTCTGCACCGCGCGTGACAGGCAACCCGGCCTGATCGGGCGTGCTCAGCACTTCCCGGATCACGTGGTAGCTGCTCCACCGGTGAATGGACGCCCCGTCAACCCGGCACGCCTGAAGCGCAGCAGTCACGTCGTCGTGACCCAGTTGCCCGTCAACAAGGGCCGAAACAAGTTCGCCAGAGGGAGGATTGAGGTTGCGCGAGTTCATGGTGGGATCAACCGAAAAAAGGGACATTCAAAAAAAACAGCATCAACTGACCAGGTTGGACATCAAAGGCCACCGACGTCACCAGCGCTTCCCCGACTGGTTCTCAAGCAATGGCTTGACCTTCTCCGAAATCGCCTCACGCGCCCGGAATATCCTCGAGCGCACGGTGCCGATGGGGCAATTCATCACTTCAGAAATCTCTTCATAGCTGAGCCCTTCAATTTCACGCAGGGTGATGGCCTGACGGAGCTCCTCGGGCAGGGCCTCCATGGCCCCGTTGATGATTTCAGCGATTTCCTTGCTCGCGAGCACCGCATCCGGCGTTTCCGAGCTGGTTAGTTCGTTTTCGAGCGGCGAAGTTTCATCGCTATCGTCGCTTTGGCCTGATTTGAAGGAATTTTCCGAAACGGTCGGGTCGCGCTTGAGGTCCATCAGGGCCTTTTTGGCGGTGTTCACGGCGATCCGGTACAGCCAGGTGTAGAACTGCGCCTCGCCGCGGAACTGGGCCAGCGCCCGGTACGCCCGGATGAAGGTCTCCTGGGCAATATCTTCCACCAGGTCGACATCCCGCACCATCCGGCCAATGAGCCGCTGGATACGGCGCTCGTACTTGATCACCAGCAGTTCGTAGGCCTTCTGGTCGCCGGCCACGGTGCGCTCCACCAGAAGCGCATCGCTGTCGCCCGGTTTTTCCACGGGGTTGAGTGGCAAATCGGCACTCATGGGCGGCCGCCATCCTGCGCACGCGCCCGCAGGGCGGGATGGGTATCGGGGTGTCGAGCGCGCTGCTGCATGGCGCCCGATACTGCCACACCTTGCCCCGCTGCCGGCAATTGAGGGGAATCCGGTTGCCTGGAACGGGCTGTCCGGCCCGGCGAATACACAGCACGCCGCAAGTCAAGCCAGCGATCAGGCTGCCTTGCCGCGTCCACCCACAGCCACAGGGATGCCCGGTCGGAATTCTCAAGACGCAGCAACAGGACGCGCTGAAAATCTGCACCCACCGTCAACCGGTAAGTGGCCTCCCCGGCCTGATAGCTGGCGCTCTGCCAGCGCCAGACTTCACCATCCCATGCCAGTTGCCCGTCAGGCGCCTGAATCCACACCCGAAAGGCCAATCCAGCCAGACAGAGAACCAGCAGACCTGCCAGCAGCGCCCCTCCCGGCGCAAGCACGGCGCTCTGCGTCCACAACAGCGTGACGCCCGCACCGGCCAGCCAGAACCCC
>CALSAU010000021.1:0-13069 GCA_943372985.1 Polaromonas sp. YR568
GATGACGACGGTGCTGTCACCGCTGAGTGTGTTTGCCGTGATTGCGGCCGGCGTGCAGGGCGTGCGGCTGCGCCACCCTGGTGCTGCGTATTTCCTGGCGGCCTGGGCAGCGCTGCTGGGGGGCGTGATGGCGCTGTTCCTGCACAACATCGGCATCCTGCCGTCCACGCTGGTCACGGCCAATTCACTGCTGATCGGCTCGGCCCTGGAGATGGTGGTGCTCTCGTTCGCGCTGGCCGACCGCATCAATGTGACCCGGCAGGAAAAGGAGCAGGCCCAGGCGCGCATCGTCGCCGAGCGGGCCATGGTCGATGCGCTGAGTGCCTCGCAGGAAAAATTCCGCACCCAGCTCAAAGAGCGCGAGATGATTCTCGAGAACTCCATCGTGGGCATTGCCTTCCTCACGCCGGAGGGCCGTTTTCGCTGGGCCAACCAGGCGATGCTTCAGGTGTTTGGCACCGGCAGCGAGAACCTGACCTCGATGGAGCCGTTTTACCTCTCCCGCGAGGAATACATCCGGGTTGGCGGAGAGGTGGCCGCGTGTGCCAGCCGGGGCGAGAACTACGAAGCCGAAATCCAGGTGCGCCAGTACGACGGCACGCTGATCTGGGTGTCGCTGTCTGGCAAGGCGGTCAGTGGCCATGACCTGAGCCAGGGCACCGTCTGGGTGATCATGAACATCACGCCGCGCAAGGAGCTGGAAGCGCAGCTGCGGCGCACCTCGTCAGAGCGGGAAGCCATTCTCAACACGGCGCTGGTGGGGATTGTGCTGTCGGTGGCACGGCGCCATGAGTGGGTCAACGAGAAGTTCGCGCAGATCATGGGCACGACACGCGAGGCGTTGATCGGGCAGAAATCCAGCTACATCCACCCCGACACCACCACCTGGGAAGAATTTGGCCGCGAGGCCCGGACCACGCTGATCGAGTCGGGCAGCTACATCAGCGAGCGGCAGCTCAAGCGCGCCAACGGCCAGGTCTTCTGGGCGCAGATGGCCGGCAGCTGCATCCACCCGAACGACCCGGACTCCGGCGTGATCTGGACCTTTCTCGATATCACCGAGCGCAAGCAGTCGGAAGAAGACACCCGCGAAGCGCTGGAGCAGCAGCGCGCGCTGAACGAATTGCGAACGCGCTTCGTGGCCATGACCAGCCATGAGTTCCGCACGCCGCTGGCTGGCATCCTCTCGGCTGAGGAACTGCTCAGGCACTACGGCAACCGCCTGCCTGAGCCGGAGAAGCTGGAGATTCTGGACAGCATCGCCGGTGGTGTGCAGCGCATGACGCGCATGCTCGACCGCGTGCTGCTGCTGGGCAAGGCCGATGCCCAACTGCTGGAGTTCGAGCCGCGCCAGGTCGAACTTCGCAGCCTGTGCCAGGAGTGGCTGGAAGAGGCACGCATGCAGCAACCCGACAGCCTGTGCGAGCTGGAACTGGACTACACCAGCAGCGTGCAGTCGGGCCTGTTCGACGACCGCCTGCTGCGGCATATTTTTGGCAATCTGCTGTCTAACGCGGTGAAGTATTCACCGCTCGGCGGAACCGTGCGCCTGAACGTCTTTGATGAGGCAAGCGAGGTGGTGATGGAGGTGTCCGATCAGGGCATCGGCATCCCGGAGGAAGAAATTCCCCATCTCTTCGAGTCCTTCCACCGCGCCAGCAATGTGGGCGGGATTCAGGGCACAGGTCTTGGGCTGGCGATTGTGAAGAACGCGGTGGAGTGTCACGGTGGTCGGATCGCCGTACGCAGTGCCGCCGGGGAGGGCAGCACCTTCTCGGTTCGCCTGCCGCGCCGTTGAAGCGTATCAATCGCCGTTGCCGGGATCTTCTTCGGTGAGGAAACCACCGCTCTGGTGGGCCCACAGCCGGGCATACAGGCCGCCGCTGGAGAGCAGGCTGCGGTGGTCACCTTGTTCAACAATGCGGCCCTGATCCAGCACGATCAGCCGGTCCATGGCCGCGATGGTCGAGAGGCGGTGAGCGATGGCGATCACCGTCTTTCCGTGCATCAGCGTGTTGAGGCTGCTCTGGATGGCGACCTCGACCTCGGAGTCGAGCGCGCTGGTGGCCTCGTCCAGCAGCAGGATGGGGGCGTCCTTGAGCATCACCCTGGCAATCGCAATGCGCTGGCGCTGGCCGCCTGAGAGCTTCACGCCACGCTCGCCCACATGGGCGTCGTAACCACTGCGCCCGTGCGGATCGGTGAGGTGCGCGATGAAGCCATCGGCCTCGGCCCGCTGTGCGGCTGTCTGCATCTCGGCCTCGGTCGCTGCTGGCCGGCTGTAGGTGATGTTGTCGCGCACTGAGCGGTGCAGCAGCGAGGTGTCTTGCGTCACCATGCCGATGTGGCTGCGCAGGCTGTCTTGGGTGACCTGCGAGATGTCCTGCCCGTCAATCAGGATGCGCCCGGCGTCCAGGTCGTGAAAGCGCAGCAACAGGTTCACCAGCGTGGACTTGCCCGCCCCAGAGCGGCCGATCAGGCCGATCTTTTCACCCGGCTTCACGGTAAGCGTGAGGCCGTCAATGACCCGCTGGCCCTTGCCGTAGCTGAAGCCGATGTTCTCAAAGCGCACCTCCCCGTGGGGCACCTGGAGCAGCGAAGCATGGGGCTTGTCTTCAATCACGCGCGACCGCGACAGAGTATTGATGCCGTCCTGCACCGTGCCCACGCTTTCGAAGAGGCTGGTCGCCTCCCACATGATCCAGTGCGACATACCTTGTAGGCGCAGCGCCATCGCCGTGGCGGCCGCCACCGCGCCAGCGCCCACCTGGCCCTGGCTCCACAGCCAGAGCGAGGTGCCAGCCATACCGAGGATCAGGCCCATGCTGAGCGCATGGTTGACGATTTCGAAGCTGCTCACCAGCCGCATCTGGCGGTGGCCTGTTTTCATGAACTCCTGCATCGCCGAGCGGGCAAAAGCGGCTTCGCGGTGGGTGTGGGAGAACAGCTTGACGGTGGTGATGTTGGTGTAGGCGTCGGTGATGCGCCCGGTCATCAGCGAACGGGCATCGGCCTGTTGCTTGCTGATGTAGCCCAGGCGCGGCACGAAGAACCACAGGGATGCGATGTAAAGAACCAGCCAGATCAGGAATGGCGCCACCAGCTGCAAATCAAACGCGGCCGCCAGTACCGTCATGGTGGCCACATACACCACCATGGCCACCATCACATCGGCCAGCACGAACAGGGTGTCGCGCACAGCCAGTGCGGTCTGCATCACCTTGGTGGTCAGCCGGCCGGCAAATTCGTCCTGGTAGAAAGCCATGCTCTGGCCCAGCATCAGCCGGTGAAAGTTCCAGCGCAGGCGCATCGGGAAATTGATGGCAATCGTCTGGTGCTTGACGATGGTCTGCAGCGCGACCACCGCCACGCTGGCCACCACCAGCGCCGCCAGCCACTGCAGCGTGTGGCCGTGATCCAGCCACAGCCGGGCCGGTTCGGCCTTGGCCAGCCAGTCGACGATGCGGCCCAGCATCGCAAACAGCAGCGCTTCAAAGGCGGCGATGGTGCCGGACAGCAGTGCCAGCGCCAGGATGTAGCCGCGAGCGCCCTGGCTGCAGGCCCAGAGAAAGGCGACAAAGTGCTTCGGGGGCAGCGGCGGCTCCGCCTCGGGATAGGCGTGCAGCAGCTTTTCGAACTTGCTGAAGATGGGCATGCGAACAGGTCGATGGGCAGACTTGGCGCTCAGGCGACCCGGACGACTTCCAGCAGACGGTCCAGCCCGCCGCTGTTGATCGCCACCATGGCCTGCTCACGCACCCGCGGCTTGGCGTGGTAGGCCACCGACAGACCGGCCACGCCCATCATCGGCAGGTCGTTGGCGCCATCGCCCATGGCAATCGCCTGACGTGGCTCAATGCCCAGCAGGGTGCAGGTTTCCAGCAGCATGCGGCGCTTTTCCTCACCGTCGCAGATATCGCCCCAGGGCTGGTCGACCATGCGGCCCGTCAGCTCACCGTTGGCGACTTCCAGCACGTTGGAGCGGGTGTAGTCGATGCCCAGTTCGTCACGGATGCGGTCGGTGAAAAACGTGAAGCCGCCGCTGACCAGCAGTACCTTCATGCCGGCCTTCTTGCAGGCGCGTACCAGCTCGGCCGCGCCGGGGTTGAGTTTCAGGCGCTCGCGGTACACCTGCTCCATGCTTTTCACGCTGACGCCCTTGAGCAGGGCGACGCGCTGGCGCAGGCTTTCCTTGTAGTCGGTGATCTCGCCGCGCATCGCGGCCTCGGTGATCGCAGCGACTTCCGCCTTGCGGCCCGCAGCGTCGGCAATTTCGTCCACACATTCGATGTTGATGAGGGTGGAATCCATGTCGAAGGCGATCAGCTTGAAGTCGCTGAGCGCGCGCGCAGGCACAGCGGTGTTGACGACAAGACCGGGGGAGATTTCAGCAGCAGTCATGCAGGGGTGGCTTCCGTGGTGGGTTGTCCGAGTGAGCGCAGGACGTCGCGCACCATCTGGGCGCGGTCCTTGGGTTCTGGCAGTTCGCGCTCGATGCGCAGCTTGTCGTTGCCGGCCAGTTTGATGTGCCGGTTTTTCTGGATCAGGTGCATGATCGCCATCGAGTCGATGGGCGGGTCTTTCCTGAAGGTGATGTTGATCATGCCCGGGGCGGCATCGACCTTGACCACGCCGTAAGGCCGCGCGATGACGCGCAGGCGGTGCACGTCGATCAGCGTCTGGGCCTGCGGCGGCAGCTTGCCGAAGCGGTCCACAATTTCTTCCAGCAGCGCGTCGATCTGGTCGGTGTTTTTCGCGGTGGCCAGCTTTTTGTAGAACGACAGGCGCAGGTGCACATCGCCGCAGTAGTCGTTGGGCAGCAGGGCCGGGGCGTGCAGGTTGATCTCGGTGGTCACGCTCAGCGGCGACAGCAGATCGGGCTCGCGGCCCGCCTTGAGCGAGGCCACGGCTTCGCTGAGCATTTCGTTGTAAAGCTGAAAGCCCACCTCCAGCATGTTGCCGCTCTGGTTCTCGCCCAGCACCTCGCCGGTGCCGCGGATTTCCAGATCGTGCATGGCCAGGTAAAAGCCTGAACCGAGCTCTTCCATCTGCTGGATGGCTTCGAGCCGCTGGCTGGCCTGCTTGGTCAGGCCTTCGATGTCGGGCACCATCAGGTAGGCATAGGCTTGGTGGTGGCTGCGGCCCACGCGGCCGCGCAACTGGTGCAGCTGGGCCAGGCCGAACTTGTCGGCACGGCTCATGACGATGGTGTTGGCGCTGGCCACGTCGATGCCGGTTTCAATGATGGTCGAGCACAACAGCAGGTTGTAGCGCTGGGCCACGAAGTCCTTCATGACCTTTTCCAGTTCGCGCTCGGGCATCTGGCCATGGGCCACGGCGATGCGGGCTTCGGGCAAGATTTCCTCAAGTTTCTGGCGGCGGTTCTCGATCGTCTCGACTTCGTTGTGCAGGAAGTACACCTGCCCACCACGCTTGAGTTCGCGCAGCACCGCTTCGCGGATCACACCATTGCTTTCGCTGCGCACAAAGGTCTTGATGGCCAGCCGGCGTTGAGGGGCGGTGGCGATCACGCTCAGGTCGCGCAGGCCTTCCAGTGCCATGCCCAGCGTGCGGGGAATCGGCGTGGCGGTCAGCGTCAGCACATCGACCTCGGCGCGCATGGCTTTCATGGCCTCCTTGTGGCGCACGCCAAAGCGGTGTTCCTCGTCGATGATGAGCAGGCCCAGGCGCTGGAACTTCACGTCCTGGCTGAGCAGCTTGTGGGTGCCGACGACGATGTCCACCGTGCCATCGGCCAGCCCCTTGATCGCAGCAGTGATTTCCTTGCCAGAGCGAAAGCGGCTCATCTCGGCCACTTTCACTGGCCACTTGGCAAAGCGGTCCACCAGCGTCTGGTAGTGCTGCTCGGCCAGCAGCGTGGTGGGCGCAAGAAACGCCACTTGCCGGCCACCGGTGACGGCGATGAAAGCAGCGCGCAGGGCGACTTCGGTCTTGCCAAAGCCGACGTCGCCGCAGACCAGCCGGTCCATCGGGCGCGGGCTGATCATGTCCTGGATCACCGCGTGGATGGCCGCACGCTGGTCGGCGGTTTCCTCAAAGCCGAAGTCGTTGGCAAAGGTTTCATAGTCGCCCGGCGAGTAACGGAATGCATGGCCTTCGCGCGCGGCGCGGCGTGCATAGATATTGAGCAGCTCGGCCGCCGAGTCGCGAATCTGTTCGGCCGCCTTGCGCTTGGCCTTTTCCCACTGGCCGCTGCCCAGCTTGTGCAGGGGGGCCTCGTCGGCGCTGACGCCGGTGTAGCGGCTGATCAGGTGCAGCTGGCTGACCGGCACATACAGCGTCGCCTTGTCGGCGTATTCGAGGTGCAAAAACTCCTGCAGCAGGGGGGTGCCGTCTTCGTTGACGCCCTGACCGAGGTCCATGTTGATCAGGCCCCGGTAGCGGCCAATGCCGTGGGCGCTGTGCACCACCGGGTCGCCGACGTTGAGCTCGGAAAGATCCTTGATCAGCGCTTCAACATCGCTGACCTGTTCCTGCTTCTTGTTGCGGCGGCGGGTGGTGATGCCAGCCGCGAACAGCTCGGTCTCGGTGACGAAGTCAATCCCAGGCTCCAGCCAGCTGAAGCCGGTGTTCAGCGCCGCGGTGGCAATGCCCAGCTTTTCATCGCTGGCAACGAACTCCTGCAGCGACTCAAAGGCCGGTGGGTTGACATTGCTGGCGCGCAGGAAGTCCAGCAGGCTCTCGCGCCGGCCATCGCTTTCGGCCAGCACCAGCACGCGGTGGGCGGTGTTGCGGGCATGGCTTTTGAAGCGGGCCAGCGGATCTTCGGCGCCGCGCACCACGGCCATCTCGTCCAGCTTGTGGACCTGGGCGTTGTCGGCAACGTCTTCCACGCCGGCGCGAATCGCCAGCTGGGCGTAGTCGTTGGCGCGTGAATAGAACTGCTCTGCGGTCAGGAACAGCGACTCGGGCGGCAAGGCCGGGCGGTCAGGTGCGTCGCGTACCAGGCGGTAACGGTCTTTGGTGTCCTGCCAGAAGCGCTGGAAGGCGGGCTCCAGGTCACCATGCAGGACCACGGTGGCGCTGTCGCCGAGGTAATCAAACACCGTGGCCGTTTCGTCAAAAAACAGCGGCAGGTAGTACTCGATACCGGCGGTGGCCACGCCGTTACCCATGTCCTTGTAAATGCGGCTGCGGGTCGGGTCGCCGTCGAGCAGTTCGCGCCAGCGGCTGCGAAAGCGCGTACGCGCGTCGTCGTCCATCGGAAATTCGCGGCCGGGCAGCAGGCGCACTTCGGGCACCGGGTAGAGGCTGCGCTGGCTGTCCGGGTCGAAGGTGCGGATGCTGTCGATCTCGTCGTCAAACAGGTCCACACGGTAGGGCACCAGCGAGCCCATCGGGAACAGGTCAATCAGCCCGCCACGCACTGCGTACTCGCCGGGACTCACCACTTGCGTGACGTGGCTGTAGCCTGCCAGTGTCAACTGCGCCTTCAGCCGCGCCTCGTCGAGCTTCTGCTTGACCTTGAACTGGAAGGTGTAACCCGCCAGGAAGGCCGGCGGCGCCAGCCGGTACAGCGCGGTGGTGGCCGGCACGATGACCAGATCCGCGCCGGTGTCCTTGTCGCGCTGCTGGATGCGCCACAGCGTGGCCAGCCGCTCGCTGATCAGGTCCTGGTGCGGCGAGAAGGTGTCGTAGGGCAATGTTTCCCAGTCGGGAAACAGGGCGCAGCGCAGATCGGGCGCAAAGAAGGCCAGTTCGTCCATCAGCCGCTGGGCGGTCGTCGCATCGGCGGTGACGATGGCCGTGAGCTTGCCGGCCGCCTTCTCGCGTTGCCCGAGCTGCGCCAGCAGCAGGGCGTCTGCAGAACCCGCAGGTTGCGGCACCGTGTAGCGCTTGCCGGTGGTGAGGAGGGGAAGTGGCATGAACAGGGGTGAAGGAACGAAAACGATGACAAAAACGAAACGGCAAAAGACAGACACCCCAAACCGGCTGGAATGGGGTGTCTGCATCGCCTGAGCACCGATTTTAGAATCTATGATGAACTCATGACGACAAGCAGCGCAAATTCCCGCAATTCAGAGCCTCCCCGCTTTTTTGCGCTGATTCCGTGTGCCGGACAAGGCAGCCGTGCCGGTTCGCCGGTTCCCAAGCAATACCAGCCGGTGGCAGGGCGTGCCGTGGTGATGCACACGCTGGCAGCCTTTGCCTGCGTGCGTCGCTTGGCCCGCACCCTGGTAGTGGTGGCACCCGGCGATGTGTTTTTCAAAGGCCAGCCATCGGCAGGTTTTGAAGTGGCCGATTGCGGCGGCGCCACCCGCGCGGCCAGTGTGCTGAGCGGGCTGTGCCAGTTGCTCAGCGATGGTGCGCAGCCCGGCGACTGGGTGCTGGTGCACGACGCCGCGCGCTGCCTGATCACGGCCGAGCAGATCGACCAACTGATGGATGCCTGTGCCGACGACGAGGTGGGCGGCCTGCTGGCGCACAAGCTGCCGGACACACTGAAAAGCGAAACCGCAGGCCGTGTGCGCCAGACGATTGACCGCAGCGACAAGTGGCTGGCCCAGACGCCGCAGATGTTCCGCATTGGCCTGCTGGTTCAGGCGCTGGAGCAGGGCGGTGTCGCTGTGACCGACGAGTCGAGCGCTATGGAGGCCATGGGTCTGGCGCCACGATTGGTGCCTGGTAATGCGCAGAACTTCAAGCTCACCTACCCGGAAGACTTCGCGCTGGCCGAAGCCATCCTCCTGCACCGTGCCTACTTGAGCGCACTGGCCACCAAGGCTGCCAAGAAAGTGTCCTGATGACCACAGAAACGAATTCCTCACCCCCCACCTGGCGCATTGGCGAAGGCTGGGACACCCATGCGCTGGTGCCCGGGCGCAAACTCATCATTGGTGGCGTGGAGATTCCGCACACCACTGGGTTGTTGGGCCATTCCGATGCTGACCTGCTGCTGCACGCCATCACCGATGCCTTGCTGGGCGGGGCGGGGCTGGGCGACATCGGCACCCATTTCCCCGACACCGACCCGCGCTTCAAGGGCGCAGATTCGGTGGTGTTGCTGCAGGAAGCAGCGCGCCTGGTGGCGGCTCAGGGGCTGCGCATCGGCAATATCGACAGCACCGTGATCGCCCAGGCCCCAAAGCTGGCGCCGCACATTCCGGCGATGCGTGCACGCATTGCGCAAGCGCTGGGGCTGGAGGTGAATCGGGTGAACGTGAAGGCCAAAACCGCTGAAAAGCTCGGCCCTGTGGGCGAAGGGCTCAGTATGGAAGCCCGGGCGGTGGTGTTGCTGTATTGATCTGACGGAGCAGGCGCCGCAGGGCCGTCGAGAGGCCGGGCTGCCTCAGCTGCGGCGCAGCTTGATGTGCGCTGCCAACCCACCCGATCCGGTGTTCGCCAACCCGAACACGCCACCCATGCGCTGGATGGTTTTCTCCACAATCGCCAGGCCCAGGCCTGCGCCCGTGGCGGCGGTGCGCGCGGCATCGCCCCGGAAGAAGGGGCGGGTGAGCTTGGCGAGTGTTTCTGGCGCCACGCCCATGCCGTGGTCACGGACCTTGATCAATACCCACTGGTCCCGCCCCTTGGCGGCGATGTCCACCAAGGCAATGCCAGTCTCTGGCGTCTTGCCGTAGCGACGGGCGTTTTCCAGCAGGTTGGAGATCACCCGGGACAACTCCACCTCGTCAGCCAGCACACCCATGTCGGGCGGAATGCTCACATTGACCCGCATGTCTTCGTAGTCGGCCACCGCATAAACGGCAGCTTCGACAACCGCGTTGAGCGACACACGTTCCAGCAGCGGCGGCTCGGGCCGGGCGTAGTCGAGGAACTTGTCGATGATGGCGTCGAGCTGTGAAATGTCGGCCGCCATGTGCTCGCGTGCATCGGCATCGGCCACGCTCATTTCGGTTTCAAGGCGCAGACGTGCCAGCGGTGTGCGCAGGTCGTGCGAGATGCCGGCCAGCATGATGACGCGGTCCTGCTCGATTTTCGACAGCTGCTCGGCCATCCGGTTGAAGCCGATATTGACCTCGCGGATTTCGCTGGTGGCGACCCGTTCGTCCAGCAGGCTGGCATCGAAGTCGCCGTCGCGCATGCGGCTGGCCGCAAACGACAGTTGTTTGAGCGGCCGGTTGATGAGCCGCGCAATAAAGGCGGCCCCGGCCAGCGAAAGTGCGGCGGCAATGATCAGCCAGATGATCCAGGTGCTGCCTCTGGCCGGGCCAATTTTCGAAGGGTCTGTCAGCAGCCAGTAGGAGTCGCCTTCGATGGAAAAGCCGACCCACAGGCCTTTTTGCCCGTTGACCGCGCTGGCCACCACCGTGCCCGGTCCCAGGCGGATCTTGAGCTCCTCGGCGGTGCGCTCATCAAACGCATCGTTGATATTGGGATCGAACTGGTCCTTGGGTTCGCGCGGCGTGATGCGCACCCGCTCTTCTTCGGCGAGCGTCTTGATCAGCGACACCCGCGCAATTGAATCGGAGTAGCGCAACGCCGCACGGCTCAGGTTGACGAGTGACGCCAGTTGCTGGGCGTTCTGGATGGCGCGTGGCTCGGATTCCAGCGCACGGAAGGTCTGCAGCCAGGCGACGATGGAGCCAAACAGCAGCAGGGAGAGGAAGAAAAACGTCCGCCAGAACAGGCTGATGCCGCGCCGCGGGCGCATCTCCAGCGGAGCAGGAGCAGTTTCAAGATTGACTGGGCCAGTGGCGTCCATGGAACCTAAGTTTGTACCCGAAGATGCGCTCGAAGATGCAATCGAAGAAGAAGGCCGCGTGTGCGGCCTGATGACATCCGTGGAAACTGCCAGCGCAGGACGGCTGCTGGCCGGGTGTCAAACGCGTCCGGTGTCAGTTGGTGCCGTCCGGCACAAACACATAGCCAATGCCCCACACCGTCTGGATATAGCGCGGCACGGCTGCATCCACCTCGATCAGCTTGCGCAGGCGCGAGACCTGCACGTCAAGGCTGCGGTCAAACGGCTCGAACTCGCGTCCGCGCGCCAGCTGCGCCAGTTTCTCGCGCGACAGCGGCTGACGCGGGTGGCGCACCAGGGTCTTGAGCATGGCGAATTCGCCGGTGGTCAATGGCAGCTCTTCGCCGTTCTTGTGCAGGGTGCGCAGGCCCATGTCGAACGAGAAAGGCCCAAAGGTAATGACCTCCTGATCGCTTGAGGGCGCCCCCGGCACCTCGGCGGCAGGGCGGCGGCGCAGCACCGCATGGATGCGGGCCAGCAACTCGCGGGGATTGAAGGGCTTGGCAAGGTAGTCGTCGGCACCGACTTCCAGGCCCACGATACGGTCCACATCCTCGCCCTTGGCGGTGAGCATGATGATGGGCGTGCGGTCGTTCGCAGCGCGCAGACGCCGGCAGATGGACAGGCCGTCTTCCCCGGGCATCATCAGGTCCAGCACGATCAGGTCCACGGCATCGCGCAGCATGATGCGGTTCAGCGCCTTGCTGTCTTCAGCAAGGATGACTTCAAAACCTTCCTGGGACAGATAGCGGCGCAGCAAGTCGCGGATGCGCGCGTCGTCGTCAAGGATCAGGATTTTGTCGGCACGGGCGTTGGGTTGGGCTTGGGTCATGGTGATCTGGTAATTTGTAACAGAGCCATTTTGAGGGCTGAAAACGCGAAATGTCTCATTTTTCAGTCACTTTGACATACTGTTACATAACTTGCCGCGATGCGCTGTCCTGTGCGAAAGCGCACATGAGGGCTTTGCAATGCCGTGAAAAAATGGCGATCAAAGTGTGTTTTTGTGCGCGCGTCAGTGCGTCGCATCTGCAGCCGTTTGGCGTTAGCGCTCTTGATAAGCCGAGCGGAGTGTGATGCAGAGTTGCGCCCCCTGCTTCAGGGCGAGCGAGTCGTGTGAGTCAGACGAGTTCATTGGATGGTGTCGGTCTTTGTAGGCAGGCGCTCTGCGATCTCTTCAGGCCATGACCGGCATGCCGACAATGGTTGTTTCCATATTTTTTCAAGGGTGGCCCATATGACTGTTCAACAACTGATGGCCGCAGGGGCTGTGTGCCTGGCGGTCTTTTCCCTGTCGGCTCCCGTGTCGGCTTACGCGCAGACCGCAAGTGCAGAGCCGCTGCGCAATGTCGCCCAGCTGTCGGCCACGGGCTCGGTCGAAGTCCAGCAGGACCTGCTCACCTTGTCGATGAGCACTACCCGGGACGGAGCCGATGCTGCTGCTGTGCAACTGCAGCTCAAGCAGGCGCTGGACGCCGCATTGCAGCTGGCCAGACAAGCCGCATCGCCGGGCCAGATGGATGTGCGCACCGGCAATTTCAGCCTGTACCCGCGCTACGGCAAGGACGGCAAGATCAACGGCTGGCAGGGCAGTGCCGAACTGGTGCTGGAGGGCAAGGACTTTCCACGCATCACCGGTACGGCAGGAAAAATCCAGACGCTCTCGATTGCCAATGTGGGTTTCGCTCTCAGCCGCGAGCAGCGCGCCCGAGTGGAGGCCGATGCGCAAGCGCAGGCCATCGAGCGCTTCAAGCTCAAAGCCACCGAGATTGCCCGTGGCTTCGGCTTTGGCGGCTACACGCTGCGCGAGGTGTCGGTGGCCGCCAACGACCAGGGCTACACGCCACGGCCGCGGGTGATGGCGATGCAGGCCAAGTCAGAAATGTCGGACATGGCGCCGCCAGTCGAAGCGGGCAAAAGCACGGTGTTGGTCACCGTGTCTGGATCGGTCCAGATGAAGTAGCCGTGGGCGGGCTTCTTGAGTGCTGAGCAGCTCCAGAGCGGCTCAGGCCCGTAGTTGCAAAAACCGGGGCCGCAGCCAGTCATACACCCAGTTGAAAGCCATGGTGTAGGGCACGAAGAACAGCACCAGCCCCAGGTCCAGCAGAAGCGCTTGCCACAGGCCCATGTCCAGCCACCAGGCAATCAGCGGCACGGTCAACAGCACCAGGCCCAGCTCGAACAACCCGGCATGAACAACGCGCGCGCCGAGGTTTCGCCTGAAGTGCCAGGCGCGTTCGGCACGGTCGAAAAGAATGTTGAACACCATGTTCCAGCCCATGGCGATCAGCGAGATCGCCAGCGTGAGCATGCCCATGTCCACGACGGGGCGGTCGATCAGCA
>CALSAU010000022.1:0-12962 GCA_943372985.1 Polaromonas sp. YR568
CGTCAGCATGGCTGTGGCCCGCGCCGCAGCAGAAGAAGCCGGTCTGCCGCTGTACCGCTACTTTGGTGGCAGCGGCGCCATGCAGATGCCCGTGCCCATGATGAACGTGGTCAATGGCGGCGCACATGCCAACAACAACCTCGACCTGCAGGAGTTGATGATCATTCCGGTGGGGGCGCCGAGCTTTCGCGAAGCGGTTCGCTACGGCGCCGAGGTGTTCCACGCACTCAAGAAAATCCTGCACGACAAGGGCATGAGCGTGGCGGTGGGTGACGAAGGAGGCTTTGCCCCCAACGTGACCAACCACGAGGCGGCCATCCAGATGATTCTGGAAGCCATCGACGCGGCCGGCTATGTGGCGGGTGAGCAGATTGCACTGGGTCTGGACTGCGCGGCTTCGGAGTTTTACAAGGACGGCAAATACGTGCTGGGCGCGGAAGGGTTGACGCTCGATTCCACCGAATGGACCAATATCCTCGCCACCTGGGTCGACAAGTACCCCATCATCAGCATCGAAGACGGTATGGCCGAAGGCGACTGGGACGGCTGGAAGATCCTCACCGAGCGCCTGGGCCAGAAAGTGCAGCTGGTCGGCGATGACCTGTTCGTCACCAACACCAAGATCCTCAAGGAAGGTATCGACAAGCGCATTGCCAATTCCATCCTGATCAAGATCAACCAGATCGGCACGCTGACCGAGACGTTCGCCGCCATCGAGATGGCCAAGCGTGCTGGCTACACCGCCGTGATCAGCCACCGCTCGGGCGAGACCGAGGACTCCACGATTGCCGACATCGCGGTGGGCACCAACGCAGGCCAGATCAAAACCGGCTCGCTCTCGCGCTCGGACCGCATGGCCAAGTACAACCAGCTGCTGCGCATCGAGGAAGACCTGGGCGATATCGCCACCTACCCGGGTCGGGCGGCGTTTTACAACCTCAAGTAAATTGTTGGCCCCCACGCTTGTCGCTCCGCGTACTGCGTTGCCCCCCGGGGGGGCGCGTTTTTCCTTGGGGCGGCCCTGCGGAAAAACTGTGGCTCCCATGCTCGCCACTGCGAGCCTACGGCGCGCTGCCCCTTTCATTCGGAATGATGCGCATTTTTCACTTGAGCGACCCGGCGGGAACACCTTGGTCTTCACGGGCTCGGTAGCGAAAAACTGTAATTGGGCCTAGGCATGGGGCCACGCATCGTTCCCGCCATCCTGATCGTGCTGCTGGCATTGGTGCAGGCGCAGCTGTGGATCGGCCGGGGCAGCATACCCAGCGTGCGGGAGATGCAGCACAAGCTCGACGAGCAGCTCCGACTGAACGCCCAGGCTCAAGCCGCAAACGACCAGCTCTCCGCAGAGGTTCGCGACCTCAAGGAAGGGCTGGAAATGGTGGAGGAAAAAGCGCGCAGCGAGCTGGGCATGGTCAAGCCGAATGAAATCTTCGTCCAGATCACGCCCTGAGTGGCTGCGCAGACGCTGATGCGGCCCCTCACTATCGGCGTAGCCGACACCGCACTCACACCTGCGCCAACCCGTCCTGACACCCCCACACGCCTCCAGTCGGCCGCACAAAGGGCAGGCTTTGAAGGCAAGCTGCTTCCTCTGGCCGTCCCCGCACGGCCAGCGCAACTGGCACTGTGCGACTCGGTGCTTCTGATCGGTCTGGCGAGTGGTACGGCTGCCGCCGTGGCAGAGCACACACGGTTTCGCGATGCACTCTCGCAGGCGGGCCTGCCCTATCAGGTGGTCTACAGCCTGGACGAGGATCAGCTGGTTGAGCTGATTGCCTTCAACATGGCCGTCGTACAGGGTCGGCAAATGCCTTCAAAAAACAGCACGCGATCGCCATGGGTATGGGCCTGCGACAAATGTAGTGACCCGCAATGCGAGCACCGCCTTCTGACCGATTTGATCCAGAAGCGCCAAAGCACCGGCTGAATTACCGCCGGAGTTCGGTCTCCTTCATTGCACCGTCGAAGGCGGCGGCGGTTGCTGCGTCTGGCTGGTGAACAGCTGCGCTGCGTCCACCGGATCAAAGGTGTAGTTCGCGCCGCAGAACTCGCAATCGACAGACACATCACCACGCTCCGCGAGAATGCTGTCGATTTCTTCCACACCCAAGCTGCGCAGCATGCCACCCACCCGCTCGCGTGAGCAGTTGCAGGCAAATGTGGGCGCAGCCGGCTCGTAGCGTGTGATGCGCTCTTCCCAGAACAGGCGGCGCAAAATCGTGTCGGCGTCCAGCGTCAGCAACTCCTCGCGCTTGAGCGTGCCCGCCAGCATGGCGATGCGTTTGTAATCGTCGTTGCGGCCGATTTCGTCTTCATTCGCATCGCGGTCAATCTGACCTTCAAGGTTGCCCTTACCCTTGACCGGCAAGCGCTGAATCAACAGCCCCGCTGCCACATGGCCATCGGCCGCCAGGATCAGCCGGGTGTCGAGCTGCTCGCTCTGCAGCATGTAGTGCTCCAGCACCTCGCCGAGATTCTCGATCTTCTCGTGCTGATCGCCATACAGCGGCACCACGCCCTGGTAGGGTTGCTGGCCGGGAAGCTTGTCTTTCGGGTCCAGCGTGATGGCGCAGCGCCCCTTGTTGTCTACATTGACAAGCTGGCTCAGCGAGCTGCCCGGGTCCACCACACCGGTGACGGTGGCCGTGGCGCGCAAGCTCAGGTCAGGTTGCACCTCGGCCACCGCAAGCTTGACAGGCCCGTCGCCAAAGATCTGCAGGATGAGTGCACCGTTGAACTTGATGTTGCTTTGCATCAGCGCACCCGCAGCCGTCATCTCGCCGAGCAGATGCATCACCTCGACCGGATACCCACCGGCCGCATGCCGGCGCTTGAGGATTTCCTGCCAGGAGTCCGTGAGACGAACCAGCATGCCGCGAACGGGCAACCCATCAAAGAGGAATTTGTGAAGTTCGCTCATTTGGCCCCCACGCTTTTCACTGCGTGTAATGCGCTGCCCCCCGAGGGGGCGCTCCGCCTGCGGCCAGGCAAAGCCTGTTCCGCGGCTCCTGCTGGATTGAATACGGCCCTGAGCGACGAGATGACGTGATTGCTGATGTGGGTGATGCTATTCATGCGATCTTCTTGAGTCCGGTCTTGTAGCGCCGGGCATTGTCGATGTAGTGCTGGGCGCTTTTTTTCAGCCCTTCGATCTGCTCGGGCGACAGCTGGCGCACAGCCTTGGCCGGGCTGCCGAGGATCATGGAGCCATCGGGAAACTCCTTGCCCTCGGTCACCAGCGAACCCGCGCCGACCAGGCAGTTCTTGCCGATCTTCGCGCCGTTGAGTACCACCGCCTGAATGCCGATGAGTGAGCCGTCGCCAACGGTACAGCCGTGCAGCATGACCTGGTGGCCGACGGTGACGTTCTCGCCAATCACGAGCGGCATGCCGTGATCGGCGTGCAGCACGCTGTTGTCCTGGATGTTGGTGCCTTTGCCCACGGTGATGGTTTCGGTGTCGCCGCGAATCACCACGCCAAACCAGACGCTGCTGTCTTCCGACAGGACCACGTCGCCGATGACCTGGGCGTTGTCTGCGACCCACGCAGATCCGTGAATCGTGGGCTGAAGGGCGTCAAGCTGAAGGATGGCCATGGGCGTGTGCAAAAGGTTTGTTGGGAGGGTCAGCAGGGCCACGGATGCGGCACTGCGGGAAACGGCTTGATTGTAAGGAACACCCGCGCACCTGCAGAGCCGGTGGCTGTGCCGGCGGCGGCCAGGTCAGGCCGACAGGGTGAACCGGAAAACGGCGCCCTGCCCCGGCGTGGACTCGGCCCAGATGCGCCCGCCGTGGCGGGTCACGATGCGCTCGACGATGCTCAGGCCAATGCCCGAGCCGGCGAATTCTTCTGCCCCGTGCAAGCGCTGGAATGGCCTGAAGAGCTTGCCTGCGTGCTGCATGTCAAAACCAGCGCCGTTGTCGCGCACCACATAGACGTTCTGTGAACCCATGCGCTCGGCACTGAAATCGACCACGGGTCGCTCTGTCCTGCCGGTGTACTTCCAGGCGTTGCCCAGCAGGTTGTCGAGCACGATGCGAACCAGCCCCGGGTCAGCCACCTGCCGCAGGCCGGGGGCCACCCTGACCTCGATCTGTCTGCCCGGGTCGGCCTGGCGCAGCGCATCGACCACCCTGCAGGCCACTTCACTCAGGTCCACCTCTTGCAGGTGCAACTCCTGCCGCGACACGCCGGACAGCCGAAGCAGCTCGTCAATCAGTTGCGCCATGCGCTCGGCGCTGGTCTTCACGCGCTCCAGCATCGAGATCGAACCGGCGTCCAGCTTGTCGGTGTTTTTCTTCAGCACCATGCTGGTAAAGCCGTGAATGGTGCTCAGCGGCGAGCGCAGGTCATGCGACACGGAATAGCTGAAGGTCTCGAGCTCACGATAGGCCGCCTGCAGCTCCGATGTGCGCGACTCCACACGGCGCGACAGCTCAGCACTGAGCTGGCTCAACTCTTCCTCGGCCTCCCTGCGGACCTCTTCCATTTCATACACCTCGAGCGCAAATGAAACGTCAAACGCCATGCCGGTCACCAGCGCCTGAAGCTGGTCGTCAAAATGCTCTTTCTCAGCAGAATACAGTTTCAGCGCGGCGACCACATGCGGACCAATGCGCAGCGGATACGCCACCGCAGAATGCAGACCCCGGCGGCGAAGCCCCTCCTGAATCGGCTTCAATGCAGCATCGGTGTCCGCGTCGGTGTACAGGCAAATGCGCCCCTCGTTGAGCGCGATCTCGATGGGCGACTGACCCGGCACCAGTTCATACAGCTCGTCGATGTGTTGCGTGAGCCATGCGGGCTCTGCACCGAATGAGGCGATGGGAACCGCCTTGCCGGAGGCGGCGTCCATGGTTCCCACCCAGGCGACAGCAAAACCGCCACGCTCGACGGCGATGCGGCAGAGGTTGCTGAACAGCACGTCCCGGCTCTTGCTGTGCACGATGGCCTGGTTGGTCTCCGTCAGCGCCGCATAAATCCGGTTCAGCCGCTTCAGGCTCGCATCGGAGCGGGTGAGCTCCTCAATGCGCCGCTCCAGTTGCTCGCTCTTCTTTTCGAGCTGGCGGACCAGCACTTCGTTGTAAAGCCGCAGCGTGACTTCTTCGCCGGCCACCGGCTTCCTCGCCGGCCACGCAATGCGCCGGGTGGCATCGACCACCTCGAACACCCGCTTCATCAGGGCCTCGGGTTCCTGCGGCTTGACGATGAAAGCGTCAGCCCCCAACTCCAGCGCCAGCCGTTCGTCGTTGGGTTCGGTATAGGTGGCGGTGTACACCACGAAAGGAATCTCGCGCAGGCCAGCATCCGCCTTCCATTCGCGCAGCAGCGTGTAGCCATCCATCTCGGGCATCAGCAGGTCGCTGATGATGAGTTCCGGCCGCTTGTGCCTGGCCTTGATCAGCGCCTCGACACCATTGAGCGCCTCTTCCACCTCGAAGCCATGGCCCTGCATCAGCATACGCAGCATGTAGAGGTTCTCGGGCTTGTCGTCCACCAACAGCGCACGTGTCATGAGGCGGCCTGTTCCTTGTCGGTCTTGATGAAGGACTCGACATCCTGCACAAACGTCAGCGGGTCAATCGGCTTTTCGAGGTAGCCGTCACAGCCGGACTGCATGCAGCGTTCGCGATCACCGGGCATGGCATACGACGTGACAGCAACGATGGGCACCGCATCGAGGCTCGCGTTCTGCCGCAGCGCGGTGGCCACCGCATAGCCGTCCATGCCGGGAAGCTGGATATCCAGCAGGATCACCGCCGGCTGCATCTGGGCCGCCAGCTCCAGGCCGCGCGGCCCGTCTGGTGCATGGGTCACATGCCACCCCCGCCCCGCGAGCAGGAAGGTCGCCAGATAGCGGTTTTCCTCGTTATCCTCGATGAGCAGGATGCTTTTGTTCATGCGCCCTCAGTGCTGGACTGCCGGGTGAACCGGTGCCTGAGCAGCGTCGGTACCGGCTGCGGAAAGCGCCGTGCCCCGCGGGTTCACAGCGCGAAGCCGGGTCCGGCCGTGACGCGGCCAGACGGAACTGCAGGGCGGATTGATCATTCTGTAACGAATTGACAGTAAATCATGGTACCTGCTGCCAGCGGTAAGCACAACGGCCGCCACTGAAAGACCTTCGCGCATACCTTCTGGGGGCGCTTCCTGCATCGTACGCCGACCGAACGGCGTCAAACCAACCGCTTTGGGGGCTATCGGCTGTCATCCCATCCATCACTGACAATCTGGTCATGACTGCCCGCCCCGCTGATTCATCTCCGCCCCCTGAGACGCCAGAGCTGCGCCAGCTTGCGCTGGAGGCCCTGCTGGCACCAGACCCGGCGCAAAAGGTGGCACTGACGCAGGCCGCGTGGGCCCAGGCTGCCAATGCAAGGGTGGCAGCGGGTTCGCTCACGGCGCCGGAAGGCCCACTGCCCGGCTGCCCGCCGCGCCCGGAATTGCGATCGCACCTCAAGGTCCCCAAACGCTCGCCCTTCACTGCCGAGGGCCTGGCAGCGCTTCTGCATGCGGTGACCCACATCGAGTTCAATGCCATCAACCTCGCCCTGGATGCCGTCTGGCGATTTGGCGACATGCCCCGCGCGTATTACATCGACTGGATGCAGGTGGCATCGGAAGAGGCGCTGCACTTCAGCCTGCTGCGCGCCCATCTGCAGACCCTGGGCCATGACTACGGCGACTTTCCGGCCCACACCGGGCTGTGGGACATGACCGATAAAACACGCGGCGACATCGTGGCGCGCATGGCGCTGGTGCCGCGCACACTCGAAGCCCGCGGGCTGGACGCCACGCCGCCCATGCAGGCCAAGCTGCGCAAGGTCGGCTCGCCCGAGGCGCTGCGCGCGGTGGACATCCTCGACGTGATCCTGCGGGATGAAATAGGCCACGTCGCCATCGGCAACCGCTGGTACCAGTGGCTGTGCGCACAGCGCGGTGTGGATCCCCTCGCGCACTATGCCGTGCTGCTGGACCACTACGCCGCACCCCGGTTGCGGCCCCCCTTCAACTTGCCAGCCCGTTCCCGCGCAGGCTTCACTGCAGACGAGCTGGCCGCACTCCAGAGCGTCACAGTGGATGCCGGCCATGCGTGAAAACGGCAATGGACAAGCGGTATGCATCACTGACAATGCCCTCAGGGGAAGCAATCATTCCGCAGCACAACGAAGTCGGCGCAAAGCAGCCGGCCCTGCCGTCGGAACCAAGATCACACCGGAGCCACCGTGAGCCACACTTTCATATCCCCTGCTTTCAAATTCCCTTTCTCGCACAGCCCGCGCCAGACGCTGCTGGCGCTCGCGCTGAGCCTGACTGCCGGCATCACGATGGCGCAGGGCTTTCCGACCAAGCCCATCACCCTGATCGTGCCCAACCCGCCCGGCGGCCTGGTTGACGGTTCGGCCCGCCTGCTGAGCGAGCCGCTCGCGCGGGTCCTTGGACAGTCGGTGGTGGTCGACAACAAGGGCGGCGGCAGCGGCAACGTGGCCTATGGCCAGGTGGCGCGCGCCACCCCCGACGGCTACACGCTGCTCACCTCTTACTCGGCCTACCATGTGGGCAACCCGGCGCTCAGCCCCAAGCTGCCATGGGCGCAGAAAGATCTGGCCCCGGTGGCGCTGATTACCGTGGCCACCAATGTGATCGCGGCACATCCGTCGGTGCCGGCCAACACGCTGGCCGAGTTCATTGACTTCCTCAAGAAGAACCCGGGCAAGCTGAGCTATGCATCGCAGGGCAATGGCTCGCTGTCGCACATCGGCACCGAGATGTTCAAGGGGCAGACACGCACGAGCATGGTGCACATCCCCTACCGTGGCTCCGGGCCGGCGGTGCAGGATGTGTTGTCAGGCCAGGTGCAGGTGTTCATGACCACACCGCCCTCGGTGATGGGCCATGTGCAGGCGGGCAAGCTCAAGGGCTTTGCCGTCACCGGCAAAACCCGTCATCCGGGCCTGCCCAATGTGCCGACCACCACCGAAGCCGGCCTCAAGGGCTTTGAACTGGAAGCCTGGGTGGGCATCTTTGCACCGGCCGGCACACCGCCGGACGTGATTGCCAAACTCAGCAGTTCCATCAAGCAGGCGATGGAGCAGCCCGAGACCAAAACCCGTGCCAACACCGCCGGCATTGAGATCCGCTATCTGCCACCCGAAGCGCTCGACGCGCTGGTCAAGACCGAGACCGAGTTCTGGGCCAAGACCATCAAGGCGGCAGGCATTACCGCCGACTGAGTTCAGCCGCGCGGGTGATGCTGCGCATGCAGGGCCTTGAGCCGTTCGCGCGCCACATGGGTGTAGATCGTGGTGGTCGAAATGTCCGAATGCCCAAGCAGCATCTGCACCGCCCGCAGGTCGGCGCCGTGATTGAGCAGGTGCGTGGCGAAGGCGTGTCGCAGGGTGTGCGGCGACAGCGGTGAGGTGATGTCGGCCCGCTTCGCATACTTCCTGACCAGCATCCAGAACATCACGCGGCTCATGCCCTTGCCATGGCTGGTGACGAACAGGTCGTCGGTCTGTTGCCCGTTCAGAATCGCCGGCCGCGCCTCAGCCATGTAACGCACCACGCAGTCGCGCGCCACCTGTCCGAAGGGCACCAGGCGCTCCTTGCTGCCCTTGCCCATGACCCGCAGCACGCCTTCATTGAGGCCAAGCTGGAAGGTCTTGAGCCGCACCAGCTCGCTCACCCGCAAGCCACTGGCGTACATCAGCTCCAACATCGCGCGGTCACGCAGGCCCAGTGGGGTGCCCTCGTCCGGCGCAGCCAGCAGCGATTCGACCTGCGCCTCGCTCATGGTCTTGGGTACCCGCAGCGCCTGCTTGGCCGATTGCAGCTTGAGGGTCGGGTCTGCCACGATCATTCGTTCGCGCAACGCCCAGCAGAAATAGCGCTTGAACACCGTCAGACGCCGGTTCGCAGAAGTGGCCCGCGTGGCCGCATGGCGCGCGGCAAAGTAACCATGCAGATCGGTCTCTGAGACCTCATCGAGGTGCCGCCCGCCCTGCGCGGCTGCGCCCAGCCACTCAGCAAACAGCGACAGGTCGCGCCGGTACGCCGCCAGCGTGTTCTTGCTCAGCCCGTCTTCCAGCCACAGGGCGTCGATAAAGCTGTCGATACGGGACTGGCTGTGCGCGTGCATGGTCAGACCATAACAAAAACAGGACCGACAAAAAACCTGGACACAAAAAAGCCGCTGGACACCTGAGTGCGCAGCGGCTGGTCTGAAACGGCAGACTTAACCGGTCAGCTTATTCGAGCTTGAGCTTGGCCGACTCAACGACTTTCTTGTACACGTCGTATTCAGCTTTCATTTGCACCGCGAACTGCTCTGGCGTATTGCCGATGATCAGCGAGCCGGTATCCTCGATGCGCTTGCGCACCGCAGGATCCTGCAAGGCCTTGAGCGTGGCTGCGCTGACCTTATCGACGACTTCTTTCGGCAGGCCCTTGGGGCCCAGAATGCCGTAATAAGCCATGCGATTCACCGGCTCCAGACCGACTTCCTTGAAGGTCGGCACATCCGGCATGACCGACAGACGCTGGGGCGCCGCGACCACGATCGGAATCAGGCGCTTTTGCTGGATGAACGGCAGAGCAGAGGGGATGTTGTCAAAAATGATCTGCACCTGGCCGGCCACCGTGTCGTTCAGCGCCGGACCTGCACCGCGGTAAGGAATGTGCGTGATGAAGGTGCCGCTCAAGCTCTTGAACAGCTCGGTTTGCAGGTGGCCAATGCCGCCAGTGCCGGAAGAGGCGTAGGAGTACTTACCGGGGTTCTTCTTGATCTCGGCCAGAAACTCACGGTAGTTGCGGGCCGGAAAGCTGGGGTGCACCGCAATGATATTGGGCGTGGCTGCAATGTTGATGATGGGCGTGAAGTCGGTCAGCACATCGTACGGAATCTTGGGGTTGATAGCCGGGTTGGCCGCCGTGGTCGACACCGTGGCCATGCCGAGCGAGTAGCCATCGGGCGCAGAGCGGGCCGTTTCCAGTGCGCCCACCACACCGCCGCCACCGGCCTTGTTCTCAACCACGACTGACTGGCCGAGCGCCTTGCCCAACGGCTCCGAGATCACGCGGGCCACGATGTCAGTGGTTCCGCCCGGCGCAAACGGCACCTGAAGCTTGATGACTTTGTTCGGGTAAGCCTGCGCCATCACAGAACCTGACATCACAGCCAGAGCCACGGTCGAGAGAGCGAGAAGATTGCGTCTTTGCATGGAGAGATCCTTCCTATTTGAAATCAAGTGGCATCGTAAGGCCAAGTTTCAAGAAGCTCGATTGTGGATTACGCATAAGGGCAAACCCGAGGAATGCGGGTGATTCGCGTTATTCTCAGCAGGTGAATTACGCGCAACTTCTCTTTCCCGACTTCTCGCTCATCCTCTGCGGCTACCTCGTCTGCCGCTACACCGCACTGAACCGCACCGTTTGGGAGCAGGTGGAAAGTCTGGTGTATTACTTCCTGTTTCCGGTGCTGCTGTTCCACTCCATCGTGAAGAGCCCGCTCGACGTGGTGGCGGCGTCCAGCCTGATCGGCGCCGGCCTGCTGCTGGGTGTGACCGGCATTGCGCTGGCCTACAGCCTGCCCCACTGGCCATGGCTGGGCCGGCACATTGACCGCCGGGAACACGCCGCCAGCGCGCAGGTCGCCTTTCGCTTCAACTCCTTCATTGGGCTGGCGCTGGCCGAGCGTCTGGCGGGGCCCGAGGGCCTGCAGCTGATTGCCGTGCTGATTGGCGTCTGCGTCCCGCTGTTCAATGTCGGCGCCGTCTGGCCCATGGCGCGGCACGCCCAGCGCGGTTTTGCCCGCGAGCTGGTGCGCAACCCGCTGATTCTGGCCACCGCAACGGGACTCGTTGCCAACCTGCTCGGCTTTGTGTTGCCGGTTTGGCTGGAGCCCACAGTGACCCGGTTGGGCGCGGCCTCACTCGCGCTGGGCCTGATGGCGGCCGGCGCCGGCATGCAGTTCAGCCAGCTGTCGCAGGCCAAGCTGCTGGCGGTGGGTGTGTTGACCATCAAGCACCTGCTGCTGCCGCTGGCGGCGCTGGGGCTGGCCAAAGCGTTCGCGTTGCCGCCGACCCAAACCACCATGCTGCTGGCCTTTTCGGCCTTGCCGACGGCCTCCAGCGCTTACGTGCTGGCAGCGCGCATGGGCTACAACGGCGGCTATGTCGCCGGGCTGGTGACCTTGTCCACTCTGCTGGGTGTGGTCAGCCTGCCGTTTGCGCTGGGCATTCTGCGCTGACAGCCCGGGTGCTTCACGCGCCGCCCTGCTGCGCCAGAGCCCACTCAATGTGCTCGGCCACCAGCGGCGAACTGCCCGGCTGACGCGACTGCAGGCTGGTGCGAATCGCCAGCGCAGCCTGAGGGTCGACTGCCGACGAAGCGCGCAAGGCATTGCCCATGGCCACCGCGATGTTGCGCAGCCAGCGCTCGTGGCCGATGCGCCGGATGGCGCTGCCCTCGGTCATCGCCAGAAACTCGGCTTCGCTCCATTCGAACAGCGTCACCAGTTGCTGACCCGACAGGCCGGCGCGCTCGTCAAAATCAGGCAAGGCGCTGCGCTGCGCGAACTTGTTCCATGGGCAGACCAGCTGGCAGTCGTCGCAGCCGTAAATGCGGTTGCCCATCAGCGGGCGCAACTCTGGCGGAATCGGCCCGACGTGTTCAATGGTCAGGTAGGAGATACAGCGCCGCGCATCCAGCCGGTGCGGCGCCACGATGGCCTGCGTCGGGCAAATGTCAATGCAGGCGCTGCAGGTGCCGCAATGCGGCGTAATGGGCTCGCTCGCGGGCAGCGCGACATCAACATAGATTTCCCCCAGGAAAAACATCGAACCGGCCTCGCGGTTGAGCAGCAAGGTGTGCTTGCCGCGCCAGCCCTGGCCGGAGCGCGCGGCCAGCTCGGCTTCCAGCACCGGGGCGGAATCGGTGAAGACGCGGTGGCCCATCGGCCCCACGGCTTCGGCCAGGCGCAAAGCCAGCTTCTGCAGCCGCTGGCGCATCACCTTGTGGTAATCACGGCCTCGCGCATAGATGGACACCACGCCTTCCGCGGGACGCTGCAAGCGGCCCAGTTCCACTGCCTGCCACTGGCCTGCGTCGGTGAGCGTGGCGCCCGGCAGGTAGTCCATGCGGGCAGTGATCACGCTCACCGTGCCGGGTACCAGTTCGGCTGGCCTGGCGCGTTTGAGGCCGTGCGCTGCCATGTAATGCATGTCACCATGAAAGCCGGCCGCCAGCCAGGCCGATAATCCAGGCTCTGCGGAGGTCAGATCGATACCTGCCACCCCAATTTGCGAAAATCCAAGCTCGCGCGCCCAAGTTTGAATTTGAGAAACGAATTGATGACTGCCCAAAGAGTTGCTGACCGGCACCCGCTGATTGTAAAAAACATTGTCTGGCAAAGCGAAGGCCAGACAGAGGCTTTCGCGCGGTCACTGGCAGGGCGGCCAGCCATCGGCAATGCACTGATTGAGCTGCAAGGCGATCTGGGTGCAGGCAAAACCACCTTTGTGCGCCACCTGCTGCACAGCCTGGGCGTGCAGGGTCGCATCAAGAGCCCGACCTATGCGGTGGTGGAGCCCTACACGCTGGATGCAGCATCGCAACAGCCGGGCCTCCACATCTGGCACTTTGATTTCTATCGCTTCAACGATCCCAAGGAGTGGGAGGACGCCGGTTTTCGCGACATCTTTGCGAGCCCCGGTTTGAAACTGGTGGAGTGGCCAGAAAAAGCGGGCGAGCATCTGCCGTCGCCCGACCTGCTGATGCAAATCGACCTGCAGGCTGATGAAGCCCGCTCAGTCACGCTCACCGCGCGCACACCCGTCGGTGCGGAACTGATCGCATGAAAGACACCACGCTTGCGGAGCGCAGCTTTCTGGCGGCCGCCGAGGCCAGCCGGCGAGAGATCCTGAAAAGGGGAAGCCTGGTGCTGTTGCTCGGGGTGCAGCAC
>CALSAU010000023.1:0-12917 GCA_943372985.1 Polaromonas sp. YR568
TGTTACCCCGGGCGCGCACAGCAACCGCGCCGGCTTCCTTCTCCTTGTCACCAACGACGAGGATGTAAGGCAGCTTCTTCATGGAATGCTCCCGTATTTTATACGTTATTTTCTCGTTGCGCAGGTCGAGGTTGACCCTAAGCCCTTGATTTTGCAGCGTTTTGGCCACTTCCCGGGCGTAATCAGCCTGGGAATCGGTGATATTGAGCACCGAAACCTGTTCCGGGGCCAGCCAGGTCGGCAGCGCGCCAGCGTGCTCCTCGATCAAAATCCCGATGAAACGCTCCAGACTGCCCACGATGGCCCGGTGCAGCATGACCGGGCGGTGGCGGGCGCCGTCCTCACCCACATATTCAGCGTCCAGCCGCTCCGGCATCGAAAAATCCACCTGCATCGTGCCGCACTGCCACTGCCGGCCGATGGCGTCCTTCAGGGTGTATTCGATCTTCGGGCCGTAGAAAGCGCCGTCACCGGGAGCGATTTCAAACTCGCAACCCGAAGCGCGCAGGCTTTCCATCAGCGCGTGTTCAGCTTTGTCCCAGCTCTCGTCGGAGCCGATCCGCGCCTCCGGCCGCGTCGCCACCTTGTAGATGATGTTTTTGAAACCAAAGTCGGTGTAAACCTTCTGCAGCAGCGTGGTGTAGTCCACGCACTCCTTGAGGATCTGGTCTTCGGTGCAGAAGATGTGACCGTCATCCTGCGTGAAGCCGCGCACCCGCATGATGCCGTGCAGGCCACCCGAGGGCTCGTTGCGGTGGCACTGACCGAATTCGCCGTAGCGCAGCGGCAGATCGCGGTAGCTCTTGATGCCCTGCTTGAAGATCAGGATGTGGCCGGGGCAGTTCATCGGCTTGAGCGCGTACTCACGTTTCTCGCTTTCAGTGGTGAACATGTTGTCGCGGTACTTGTCCCAGTGGCCGGTTTTCTCCCACAGGGTCTTGTCAATCACCTGCGGGCCTTTGACCTCCTGGTAGCCGTTGTCCTGGTACACCTTGCGCATGTACTGCTCGACGCCCTGCCACACCGTCCAGCCCTTGGGGTGCCAGAACACCAGACCCGGCGCATGGTCGTCGATGTGAAACAGATCGAGCTCCTTGCCCAGCTTGCGGTGGTCGCGCTTTTCGGCCTCTTCCAGCATCGTCAGGTACTGCTGCAGGTCGTCTTTGGTGGCCCACGCCGTGCCATACACCCGCTGCAGCATTTCGTTGCGGTGGTCGCCGCGCCAGTAAGCACCAGCCACCTTCATCAGCTTGAAGAACTTCAGCTTGCCGGTGCTGGGCACGTGTGGGCCGCGGCACAGGTCCTCGAAATTGCCTTCGCGGTAAAGCGACACATCTTCATTGGCCGGGATGCTGGCGATGATCTCGGCCTTGTAGTGTTCGCCGATGCCCTTGAAGTACGCCACGGCCTCATCGCGCGGCAACACGCGGCGGGTGACCGGCTCGTCCTTGGCGGCGAGTTCCGCCATGCGCTTTTCAATCGCCGCCAGGTCCTCGGGAGTGAACGGGCGTTTGTAGGAAAAGTCGTAATAAAACCCGTTGTCAATCACCGGTCCGATGGTGACTTGTGCGTCAGGGAACAACTCCTTCACCGCATAGGCCAGCAGGTGGGCGGTGGAGTGGCGGATCAGCTCCAGGCCGTCTGCGTCCTTGGCGGTGATGATGGACACCGCGCTGTTCTGGCTGATCAGGTAACTGGTATCGACCACCTTGCCGTCCACCTTGCCGCCCAACGCGGCCTTGGCCAGGCCCGCACCGATGGAGGCAGCCACCTCGGCAACAGTCAGCGGTGCGGGGTATTCACGTTGGGAAGCGTCTGGGAGCGTGATTTGAATCATGGCAGTCAGTTTGAAAAGCAAACAATCAAAAGGGAGCAACAAAAAAGCGCGGAACCTGCCGCGCTTTGATGGAGTGTGTCGGTTTCAGCTATGAGTTGGTAGCCAATGGTCACCGGGGCATGCGGACAGGCGCCCTGGATGACTCCAGATCACGGACGAGGACGTAGTTCGCGGTGTCATAACCCGAACGATCCTTTCTGTTTCTGGAAAAGTGGCTTGCATATCGCTATTTTACGTCACGGCACCCTGCCGCTTGCAAGAGCCTTCGACGGCGTTGCCCAGCAAACAACGATTAACAAGCGATCAACAAAAAAGCCCGGGGCATGCCGCGAGGCACGCATCCGGGCTCAAGGCCACGCCGGGTAGGCGCGGCAACCTTGGGTTCTCCTGTCAGAGATCAGACGTTCAGTGGAACTGTTCTTCTTCGGTCGAGCCGGTCAGCGCAGTCACGCTCGACTTGCCGCCCTGGATGGTGGTGGTCACCTCGTCGAAGTAACCGGTGCCCACTTCCTGCTGGTGCGACACAAAGGTGTAGCCACGGTCGCGCGCTGCGAATTCCGGCTCCTGCACTTTCTCGATGTATGCCGTCATGCCGCGGGCCACGTAGTCCTGGGCCAGATCGAACATGTTGAACCACATCGAGTGGATGCCGGCCAACGTGATGAACTGATACTTGTAGCCCATGGCGCCCAGCTCTTTCTGGAACTTGGCAATCGTCGCGTCGTCCAGGTTCTTCTTCCAGTTGAAAGACGGCGAGCAGTTGTAAGCCAGCATCTTGCCGGGATGCACCTTATGCACGGCTTCGGCAAACTTTCGGGCGAACTCCAGATCAGGCGTGCCGGTTTCGCACCACACCAGATCGGCGTAGTGGGCATAGGCCACCGCGCGGCTGATGGCCTGGTCGATGCCTTTGCGGGTCTTGTAAAAGCCTTCCGCGGTGCGCTCGCCGGTGATGAAAGGCTTGTCGTTGGCGTCGTAGTCGCTGGTCAGCAAATCGGCGGCTTCCGCGTCAGTGCGTGCAATCACCAGGGTCGGCACGCCAGACACGTCAGCGGCCATGCGGGCCGCAATCAGTTTTTGCACTGCTTCGGCCGTCGGCACCAGCACCTTGCCACCCATGTGACCGCACTTCTTGACGGAGGCCAGCTGGTCTTCAAAGTGAACGCCGGCAGCGCCTGCCTTGATCATGGCCTTCATCAGTTCGAAGGCGTTCAGCACGCCACCGAAACCGGCTTCTGCGTCAGCCACGATGGGCGCGAAGTTGTCGATGTAGCCCTTGTCGCCGGCATCAATACCTTTGGAGTGCTGGATTTCATCGGCGCGGCGGAAGGTGTTGTTGATGCGCTCAACAACCGTCGGCACGGAGTCCACCGGATACAGCGACTGGTCGGGGTACATGGAAGCGTAGCTGTTGTTGTCAGCCGCCACCTGCCAGCCCGACAGGTAGATGGCTTTCACGCCAGCCTTGACCTGCTGCATGGCCTGGCCACCGGTGAGTGCGCCGAGGCAGTTGACGTAAGGCTCGGTGTTGACGAGGTTCCACAGTTTTTCGGCGCCGCGGCGGGCCAGCGTGTGCTCGATCGGGAAAGAACCGCGCAGGCGAACCACATCAGCAGCGGTGTAGCCGCGCTTGATGCCTTTCCAGCGGGGGTTGGTGGCCCAGTCTTTTTCCAAAGCGGAAATTTGCTGGTCGCGGCTCAGTTGCTCAGTCAGGGTTTGCGGCATGGTGGACTCCGTAGGTTGGTAAAACAAAGTGGCGAATCGATGAACCCACTTTAAGTCTTCTACAAGACTTTTGAAAGCTCTTATGTCTTATATAAGACTTTTATTTAATCCAATAAAATCAACACTCTTTTGATTATTTTTCTTATCGTGGAATTCTTTTTCTTGCATTGAGAAATATTTTTGCAGCGCAGCAATTTCACTTTCCACATCAAGAAAACGAAATATCGTATGGTGAAATACAGGGATTTCGGGTCGCATGCGCGCGCCCCGAAGCGGGCCCGACAGTGTGACAACCTCAGAGCCTAGAGGCGGCGGTTGCCCCGGCGAACCCAGTCGCCGCTGGCAATGCGGGGCTTGCCCAGCGTGTGGTTGGTAGCAATTTCGTAGAGCAGGCAGACCAGCACCTGCGGGAAGGCGTCCGCCGCTGCAGCCGCTTCATGCGCCATCAGTACCGGCACCTCACGGCGGATGTATTCACCGGTCTGCTGCGGCCAGACATCTTCGATGGCATCGAGCTGTCGTTCGAGTTCGGGGGTGATGCTGTAAACCTCCCCCACCACTTGCGGATCATGCGAAGCTGCAGTTGGCGTGTTGTTGGACATCTCGCCAGAGGGCTGAAGCACCAGGCCCGGATAGCTGCCCAGGTCATACAGCACACCAGCCACGCGCCCCTGCCCCACCCAGCGCGGCGCCGGCTGCAGGCGGTTGATGTCACGCACTTCGCCTCGGCGCAAGGTGCCATAGACAAACACATGGCGGTTCGGTACAGCGCTCATGCTGCGACCGAACCACCAAGTGCAGCACCAGACGCCGGACGTCGACATCCGTCACGCAGGCTGGCCAGCGCACATGACAAATCAGGCATCATTCGGGCCAGTCTTTTCACATCCATACCAATTCCCCGCTTCATGAACCGCATTGTGGCGTACGCCTGTCTTGGCCTGAGCATGTCCCTCGTAGGCAGCTATGTGGCACTGTCCAAACCGCTGGTGGCCGCCCTGCCCGTCTTTCTGCTGGCCTGGCTACGCTTCGGCATTGGCGGTGCGGCCATGCTGCACTGGTTGAAAAAACCAGCGAACGAAGCGCCGATGACGCGGCATACCAAGGGACTGGTGTTTCTGGAATCGTTTCTCGGCAACTTTTTGTTTTCCATCTGCATGCTGTACGGCGTGAGCCTGACGAGCGCCGTCGCGGCAGGCGTGATCATGGCCTCCATCCCGGCGGCAGTGGCTGTGATGAGCTGGCTCTTTCTGCGCGAGCGCATTGCACTGCGGGTGTGGGCCGCGGTGGTCTGCGCCGTGCTGGGCATTGCGCTGGTGTCGATGACCCAAACCGCACCCGCGCATGCGGTCGGCGAATCGATGCCGCCAGCACACGCCAGTTTGGCCTGGCTGGGCAATCTGCTGCTGGTGGCGGCGGTGTTGTGCGAGTCAGCCTATGCGGTGATCGGCAAGAAGCTCACGGGCGTGCTCAGCCCCAAGCGCATCACCGCGATGATCAATCTCTGGGGATTCCTGCTGGTCACCCCGCTGGGGGTGTGGATGGCCTGGGACTTCGACTTTTCCACCGTGGCACCGGGCAGCTGGTTGCTGCTGGTGTTTTACTCGCTGGCAGCCAGTGTGTGGACGGTGTGGCTGTGGATGACCGGCCTGCGGTCGGTGCCCGCCAATCAGGCGGGCGTGTTCACCGTGATGCTGCCAATCAGCGCGGCCGTGGTCGGCGTTCTGGTGCTGGGCGAATCACTCTCCGGCATGCAACTCGGCGCCTTTGCGATTGCGCTGACTGGCGTGGTGCTGGCTACTTTGCCGGAACGGGATCGGGAATCGTCTGCTCCGGCCGCGCCGCCGCACTGATCTCGCGGTCCAGCCGGCGCTGGCGGCGCAGCATCATGATGCTGTAGGCAATGATGCCGGTCGACACCACCAGAATCAGGATGGTCGCCGCTGCGTAGATGGACGGGTTCACGCCCC
The DNA here is from genome assembly GCA_943372985.1 of Polaromonas sp. YR568. Lineage (GTDB taxonomy): Bacteria > Pseudomonadota > Gammaproteobacteria > Burkholderiales > Burkholderiaceae_C > Polaromonas. Next base: position 5,533 of record CALSAU010000023.1, read on the forward strand.
GTCGTGCGTAGCTGAAGATGACCTGCGGCAAGGTGGTCACGCCCGGACCGGACAGGAATTCAGAGATGACCACATCGTCGAAAGACAAGGTGAAGGTCAGCAACCAGGCCGACACCAGTGCGGGTGCAATGCTAGGCAGCGTCACGAGAAAGAACACCTCGACCGGCCGGCAGCCCAAGTCCATCGCGGCTTCTTCCAGACTGCGGTCCATCTCGCGCAGACGGGACTGGATGACCACCGTGGCATAGGCCATGCCCAGCAGCGTGTGGCCGCAAACAATGGTGATGAAACCGCGGTCGGGCCAGCCGATGGCCCGCTGGATCGCGACCATCAGCAGCAGCAGCGACAGGCCGATGATGACCTCAGGCATCACCAGCGGTGCATTGACCATGCCGTAGAACAGCGTGCGCCCCCGGAAACGCAGGTAACGCACCAGCACAAAGGCAGCAAAGGTGCCCAGCACCACCGACAGTGTGCCGGTGAGCAGCGCCACCTTGAGCGACAGGAAAAAACCTTCTACAAGACGCGAGTCGGACAGCAAGGCCTCGTACCAGCGCAACGAGAAGCCGGTGAAGACACCGTCCTGCCGGGTGCTGTTGAATGAAAAGACGATCAGGAACAGCAGGGGGATGTAGAGGAACAGGTACATCAACCCGAGCCAGAATTTGCCAAGGTGGTTTTCGCCAAAGCGCAGCAGTGCTTTCATTTCAGCTCTCCCGCGCCTTGTCGTTCTCGATGGCCGAGCGGTAGTACAGCGCCAGAGGCACCAGGATCAGCAGGATCATCACCACCGCGAGGGCCGACGCCCTGGGCCAGTTGTTGCTGCTGAACATCTCATCCCACACCACGCGGCCGATCATGATGTTCTCGGCGCCGCCCAGCAGCGATGGAATCACGAACTCCCCGACACAGGGAATGAACACCAGCATGGAGCCGGCGATGATGCCGGACTTGCTCAGCGGCACGGTGATCAGCCAGAAGGCCTTCCAGCTGCTGGCGCCCAGATCGTGCGCAGCCTCGAGCAGTCGGAAATCCATCTTCACCAGCGTGGCGTAGAGCGGCAGGATCATGAACGGACAGTACACATAGGTCATGCCCACCAGCATCGAGACATCGGTGTACAGCATGATCAGCGGTTCGTCGATGAGACCCAGCCAGAGCAGCAGATTGTTGAGCACGCCCTGGTCGGCCAGGATCCCCTTCCATGCGTACACGCGCAGCAGGAAGGAGGTCCAGAACGGAAGCATGACCAGCATCAGGAGCGCTGGCCGCAGCTCTGGCTTTGCACGGGCCAGAAAATACGCAAACGGGTAGCCGATCAGCAGGCAGAACAGCGTGGTCAGCAAGGCATATTTCAACGAGGTCTTGTAGGCCTCGGTGTAGATGGTGTCACCCCACTGGCTTGCAGCCTCTGCGCTGTCCACAAAGATGGAGGCGTAATTGTTGTAGCGCAGCAGGAATTGCCATGAACCGTCCACCGTCTCGACCAGCGGGGCGAACGGGTCCACGCCATTGCCCATGTCGGTGACGCTGATGCGCAGCAGGATCAGGAATGGCAGCAGGAAGAAAACAATCAGCCAGACGTACGGCACCCCGACGATAAAACGCCGACCAAGGTTGAGCTGGAGCCAGGAAGGAACTTTCATCGCTTTGCGCCCGCTTCAGTACCTACTGTGTCAACACCACGGGGGCGGAGTCGTCCCACCAGAAGTACACCATGTCTTCCCACGTGATCACGCTATTGTCGTGGCGGGTGGTATTGGTCTCGGTGATCTTCACGGTAGCGCCGCTGGGCATTTCCACGATGAAGGTGTTGTAGCTGCCGAAGTAGGCGATCTCCCGCACCCGTCCGGTGAACAGGTTGACGCGGACATCGGGCGGCGTCTTGGTGATGTGAATTTTCTCGGGCCGGACTGCCACAGCCACCGACATGCCCTGCGCACCACTGATCCCGTGACCGACATGCACGATGCCATGGGCGGTGGTGATTTCGCAGCGGTCTGCCTCATCCACCGTCAGCTCGCCCTCCATCAGGTTCACGTTGCCGATGAAGTCGGCCACAAAGCGGCAGTTGGGGTGCTCGTAGATTTCCTTGGGCGTTCCGACCTGCAGCACACGCCCGTGGCTCATCACGGCGATGCGTGAGGCCATGGCCATGGCTTCTTCCTGGTCGTGCGTGACCATGACGCAGGTCACACCGACTGATTCGAGGATGTTGACCAGCTCGAACTGAGTGCGTTCGCGCAACTTTTTGTCGAGCGCGCCAAGGGGTTCGTCCAGCAACAGCAGCTGCGGCCGTTTGGCCAGGCTGCGGGCCAGCGCCACGCGCTGCTGCTGGCCACCCGAGAGCTGGTGCGGTTTGCGTTTGGCGTAGGTCTCCAGTTGCACAAGCTTGAGCATTTCATCGACCCGGGCGCTGATCTCGCCGCGGGGCATGCCCTCGCGCTTGAGGCCGAACGCGATGTTGTCCCATACCGTGAGGTGCGGAAACAGCGCGTACGACTGAAACATCATGTTGATGGGTCGCTCATAAGGCGGGAAGGACGCAATATCAACGCCATCGAGGTAGACCGCACCCGACGTCGGCTTCTCAAAGCCTGCCAGCATGCGCAGCAGGGTCGACTTGCCGCAACCCGAGCTGCCCAGCAAGGCAAAAATTTCGCCCTTGTGGATCGACAGGGACACTTCGTCAACGGCAGCAACGCCGTCAAAACGCTTGACGAGGTGATCAGTCCTTAAAAATCCATCGCCCGGCGATGTCATTGCACTCATGAAGTCGGGTTCCTGAAGTCAGACAGACATGAAAAAAAAGCTGCGCACACAAAGCCATTGTGTGCGCAGCCTGGCGATCGCCGTACTCAGCGGTCAGCCGGGAGTCGAATCACTTGCCTTTTTTGAAGGCGGTGAACACATTGCTCATCGATTCGCGGGCTTCGTTGGTGAAGCTCGCTGGCGACACCATCTTCTGCATGTTGGGCGCATCCGGGAACACCGCCTTGTCCTGGGCGATCTCGGGTTTGACGCTGGCCAGGCTGGCTTTGTTGGCGGTGGCATAGCCCAGTTCATTGGTCAGCGCAGCAGACACGTCAGGACGCAGCGAGTAGTTGATGAAGGCCATCGCGTTGTTGGGATGCTTGGCATCCTTCGGAATGGCCAGGGTGTCGAAGAAGATCAGACCGCCGGTGCTGGGCAGCAGGGCTTCGAGTTCCACACCGCTTTTGTTCTCGGCCGCACGTCCCTTGGCGATGTTGATGTCGCCAGCCCAAGCCAGCGCCACGCAGGCTTTGCCGCCAGCGAGGTCGTCGATCATGGTGCTGGAGAACATGCGCACATGCGGACGCACCTTGGCGAGCATCTCGCCGGCCGCCTTGTGGTCTGCTGCATCGTTGGAATAAGCGTTCTTACCGATGTAGTGCAGCGCTGGTGGCAGCACTTCGGTGGGCGAGTCGAGGAAGGCAATGCCGCAGGACTTCAGCTTGGCCGTGTAAGTGGGGTTGAACACCAGATCCCAGGCGTTTTCAGGCATGGGGGTGGAGCCGAGCGCCTTGGCGACCTTGGCCTTGTTGATGCCCACCGTGGTGAAGCTCCAGGCCCAAGGCACCAGATAGGCGTTGCCCGGGTCGATGGTGCCCAGCTTTTCCATGATGGCAGGATCGAGGTTGCCGTAGTTCGTGATCTGGGCCTTGTCGAGCTTGCCGAGCAGGCCGCCGTCGATCTGGGGCTTGGCAAACACGGCGCCCGGAACCACGATGTCGTAACCGGAGTTGCCGGCGATCAGCTTCGCCTGCAGGGCTTCATTGTTCTCGAAGGTCTGGTAGTTGACCTTGATGCCAGTTTCCTTCTCGAAGTTGGCAATCGTGTCCTTGGCGATGTAGTCAGGCCAGTTGTAAACGTTGAGGACCTTCTCCTCAGTGTTCACTGGCGCGGCAGCCGGTGCGCTGGCCGGAGCTGCCGGCGCGGCGGCAACAGGGGCCTCTTCTTTTTTGCCACAGGCACTCAACACGACAGCAGACAGGGCAAAAATCCACAAGTTTTTTCTCATGATGCGCGGACTCCGTGAGTAGGGGTAAGAACAAAAAAAGACGGGCGGGGGCAACCGGTGCAGCTGGCGCCCCCCGAATCAGGCTGCCGCAGATTGTATAAGAGCCTTTTTTACCGGTAAACCGGCCGGGAACTGGCGCGGAGACTGGCAACCGGGACTCGTCAACAACCCACTGACCACCGCCCTTCAGCGACGGCTTGGAGCCTTCAAAAGCATGCAAAAACCGTACCCGCAAGCAGCGATTCAACAGCCTTCGCCCCTTGCCGCTGCGGCCCGGATCGTCACGCAAACAGGGTTTTGTACTGGTCGCGAAGCAGGTTTTTCTGGACTTTGCCCATGGTGTTGCGCGGCAACTCGGGAACCACAAAGCACCGCTTCGGGATCTTGAAATTGGCCAGGCGCGACTTCAGGCTGGCCAGAATTTCGGCTGGGTCGGGCGCACTGCCCGGCTTGGCGATGACCACCGCCACGCCCACCTCGCCAAAATCCGGATGCGGCACGCCTACCAGTGCGCTTTCGGCGACGCCGGGAATCTCATTGATGTAGCCCTCGATTTCGGCCGGATAGACGTTATAACCCCCGCTGATGATCAGGTCCTTGCTACGACCCACGATGGAGATGTAGCCACGCGCATCAATCTTGCCGACGTCACCGGTCTTGAAATAGCCGTCAGCGGTGAACTCTTCCTTCGTCTTCTCTGGCATGCGCCAGTAGCCCTGGAACACATTGGGGCCTTTGACCTGAATGGCACCGATCTCGCCGGTCGGCAGTGCCTTGCCATCGTCGCCCTGCACGCGCAGGCTCACCCCCGGCAGCGCAAAACCCACGGTGCCGCCCCGCCGCTCGCCACCCTCGTAGGGGTTGGACGTCAGCATCACCGTCTCGGACATGCCGTAGCGTTCCAGAATCGTGTGGCCAGTGCGCTGCTGCCACTCGGTAAACGTTTCGATCAACAAGGGCGCCGATCCAGCAACAAAAAGGCGCATGTTGCGGCAGGCTTCGCGGTTCAGCCCGGGCTCGCCCAGCAACCGGGTGTAAAGCGTCGGCACGCCCATGAACACCGTCGCCTCGGGCAGCTTGCGCACCACCAGTTTCGGATCGAACTTGGCCAGCCAGATCATCTTGCTGCCGTTGATGAGTGCGCCGTGCAGGGCCACAAACAGGCCGTGCACGTGGAAGATCGGCAGCGCGTGGATGAGCACATCGCCACGGCCCTCAGGCCCTCCGGTCGCCGTCCAGCCCCAGTAGTCCTTCAGCACCAGCGCGTTGCTCAACATGTTTTCATGCGACAGCATGGCGCCCTTGCTACGGCCGGTGGTGCCGCTGGTGTACAGGATGGCCGCCAGATCGTCGGCGCCCCGCTGCACCACGGTGTGGCGGTCGCTGCAGTGCGCCGCACGCTGCAGCAGTGAGCCGGTGCGGTCGTCGTCCAGCGTGAACACATTCTGCGTGCCTGCCTTGAAAGCGATCTTGCTCACCCAGCCAAAATTCTTGCTGCTGCAGACCACCACCGACGGCTCGGCGTTGCCGATGAAGTATTCGATCTCGCCACTTTGGTAAGCCGTGTTCAGCGGCAGAAACACGTAGCCGGCCCGCAGCGTGGCCAGATACAGCATCATGGCCTCGACCGACTTTTCCACCTGCACGGCAATGCGCGCGCCGGCTGGAAGACCCAGCGACGCCAGCAGATTGGCCATCATGGCCGTGCCACGGTCCAGATCACGCCACGAATAGAACAGGCCGGTGTCAGTCTCGACGGCGATCTCGTCAAGGGCTTGGGGGAAAGCTGCGCGCAGTGCGGCAAACAGGTTATGGTTTTTCATGGGCCAGGCAAAAAGTAGTGAGTAACAAAAAAAGAAAAACAATCAGGTGGCCGTTTCAGGCCACCGCGGAACCTGATTCATCCAGTGAAAACCGGTTCACGCTTTTCAACAAAAGCCATCACGCCTTCGCGGTGCTCGGCAGACGCAGCATAGTCGTAGGCATAGTCGAGCAGTTCAGTCATGGCGGAAGGCGGCACTGACGCACCGACCACGCGCAAGGTCTGCTTGTTGAGCCGCGCCGCCTGAGGCGCCAAAGCCTTGATACGATCCACGCGCCGCGTCACCGCATCAGCCAGGCGCGTTGGCGGCAGTACCTCGTGGAAAAACCCGCGGCGTTGCATTTCCGGTGCCCCGAGCACAGCTGCCGTCAGCAGCATCTCACGCACTGTCGCCTCTCCTGCCACGCGGGCAACCAGCGCCGCCTCGCGAGGTGCCATCGGGAAGCCCAGCTTCGCAATCGGCGCACCGCATCGCGCATCGTCACTTGCCAGACGCAGATCGCAGCAACAGGCCATCTCCAGCCCGGCGCCCATACAGTTGCCTTCAACGCGCGCCACCATGGGCACATCGCAATCAATCATGGCCTGCAACCCACCCCACACATCGTTCTCGTGGAAGTCGCGCAGGCTGCTTTCGGCAAACCGGACACTGGCGTACTCGGCAATATCGCCACCCGAGCAGAAATGACCACCCTCCCCGCCGATCACCACGCATCGCAGGCCCGGGTCACCCTGAATCCGCATGAATATCCCGCGCAATTCACGCCACATGTGGCGAGACATGGCATTGAGTTTGCCCAGGTTGGACAGGACGACATGCGCAACGTCGCCCTCGATCGCCAGACGGACAGTACCGGTCATGCGCCAGGCCGGGGCGACTGAACAGGTTCGCCCCGGTGAACCGGCAGGATCATTCCAGCTTCGCTCCCGACGTTTTCACCACGGCCGCCCAGCGCTTGACTTCGCTGCTGACAAAGGCGCCGAACTGCGGCGGCGTGAGCGTACCGAACTCGGCACCGTTGCTGGCCCAGATGGCCTTGAGCTCATCGCTGGCCGAGGCCTTGCGCAGTTCTTCCACGATACGGCCCTGAAGGTCTGCCGGCAATCCCTTGGGTGCCCACAGGCCATACCAGGTCGTCACGGTGTAGTCGGGCAGCCCCAACTCGGCAGCGCATGGCACATCCGGAAAGGCCGGGTTGCGCTTGTTGCCTGACACCATCAGGGCCTTGACCCGCCCAGCCCGGATGTGGGCAGACGAAGAACCGAGGCCGTCAAACATCATGTCGACCTGACCGCCGACCAGATCACGCAGCGCGGGGCCTGCACCGGTGTAGGGAATGTGCGTGATGAAAGTCTTGGTCTGCTGCTTGAACAGCTCGCCGGCCAGGTGGTGCGAGGTGCCCGTTCCAGCAGAGCCGTAATTGAGTTTTCCGGGGTTCTTGCGCACCATCTCGAGGAAGGATTTGAAATCAGGCGACGTGATGTTCTTCGGGTTGACCACAATGACCTGCGGCACGTTGG
>CALSAU010000024.1:0-12912 GCA_943372985.1 Polaromonas sp. YR568
ACAGGCACCGGCTGCCGCACCTGCCCGGACTGCGGTCACGCCCCCTGCAGACGCACAGGCCCCCAGCAGCGCCGGCAAGGCCAACCAGACCAACAAGCGCATCCGCACTGAAGATGCCGGCTCGCGCATCGATGAGCTGCGCGTGGGCGGCGAAACCCAGCAGATCACCGTGCAACCCAAGACCGATGTCCCGGCCTATGAGGTCAAGCCAGCTGAGGGCGCACGCGGAACCGCGCCAGCGGCCGCTGGTGGCGAAACCAACGGCAAGCGCGTCTGGAATTTCCTGAAGTTCTGAGCTTCACCGCATCGCTGCTCGTTTCAACGCATTCACTCACACGCTTTCCCGTTCAGGATTCAGTCTCAGGCATGGCCGTATTCACCGAAGTCTCGTTTGACGAGGCTGCCGCCTTTCTTCACACACTCGATCTGGGGCAGTTGCAGGCCATCCAGGGCGCATCGGGCGGCATCGAGAACACCAATTACTTTGTCGATACCGACCAGGGCCGGCACGTACTGACGCTGTTCGAGCGTCTGACTTTCGAGCAGCTGCCCTTTTACCTGCACCTGATGAAGCATCTGGCTGGCCGGGGCATTCCGGTGCCCGACCCTGCCGCCAACGCCAAGGGCGAGATCCTTCACCGGATCAAAGACAAACCCGCCGCAGTCGTGAACCGGCTGCGCGGCCACAGCGAGCTGGCACCCACCACTGACCATTGCGCGGGCGTGGGCGAGATGCTGGCCCGCATGCACCTGGCGGGCCTCGATTATTCGCGCCAGCAACCCAACCTGCGCGGCCTGCCCTGGTGGAACGAGACCGTGCCGGTGGTCCTGCCACACATCACGTCTGAGCAACGCAGCCTGCTTCTTGGCGAGCTGGCTTACCAGAACCACATCGCGGCCTCATCGGCCTACCGCAGCCTGCCGCGTGGCCCGGTGCATGCCGACCTGTTCCGCGATAACGTGATGTTTGAAGATGGCCAGCTCACCGGCTTTTTTGACTTCTACTTCGCTGGCTGCGACACCTTCCTGTTTGACATCGGCGTGTGCCTGAACGACTGGTGCGTGAATCTGGACACCGGCGCACTCGCGGCCGACCGGGCGCAGAGCTTTGTGGCTGCGTATGAAAGCGTCAGGCCCCTCACGACGCAGGAACGCACCTTGCTGCCAGCCCTGCAGCGCGCCGGGGCGCTGCGCTTCTGGATTTCGCGGCTGTGGGACTTTCACCTGCCGCGCGAAGCGGCGGTGCTGAAGGCGCACGACCCCACCCATTTCGAGCGCGTGCTGCGCCAGCGCCAGTTGCAGCCTTTCATGCTGTAACGGTTCGCCGGCCAACCATCAGGCAAACTGGAGGGTTGCGACTTCTGGTCTGCGGCACCTCGGCTGGAACCAAATCGGCCTCCACCACACCAACCTGTTCCCACCATGAAACTCAACATCGTTCCCGCCCGCACCGGCCTGGTCTGGGTCAAACTGGGCATCAAGACCTTTGCCCAACAGCCATTGGCCATGACGGGACTGTTTTTCATGTTCATGGCGATGCTGTCGCTGGCCAGCCTGTTGCCGTTTCTGGGGGCAGCGCTCGCGCTGGCACTTCTGCCTGCAGCCACACTGGGACTGATGGCCGCCACGCAGGAGGCGACCAAGGGCAAATTCCCCATGCCGTCCATCCTTATCAGCGCCTTCCGTGCCGGGCAGCAGCGCGTGCGGGCCATGATGGTGCTGGGCGCCCTGTACGCGGTCGGGTTCCTGGCACTGATGGCCATTTCGGCACTTTTTGACGGCGGCCAGTTTGCCAAGCTCTATCTGGTGGGCGGAAAAATCACAGAAGACATGGTGAGGCAAGGCAATTTTCAGGCGGCCATGTGGGCGTCCATGCTGCTTTATCTGCCGCTGTCCCTGCTGTTCTGGCACGCGCCTGCACTGGTTCACTGGCACGGCATTTCGCCGGTCAAGAGCCTGTTCTTCAGCCTGATGGCCTGCTACAAAAATTTTGCTGCGCTCACCGTGTTCGGCCTGGCATGGGTGGGTGTGTTTGTCGGTGCGGCCGTCGTCGTCGCGCTGCTGTCGATTGCACTCGGCAACCCGACATTTGCCACCCTGGCCATGTTCCCGATTGCACTGGTGATCGTGGCGATGTTTTTCACCTCGATTTACTTCACGTTTCGTGATAGCTTCGTGGCCACGTCTGACCAGACCCCTGAAGACTCACCTGCGACAGCACCATAGACCAGTGCGACAAACCAGCGCCCTGCGACAGCGTAATAACCCGGGAGACCCTGCATGACCCAGCACCTGCTGCGAGGCCGCGACGAAAAAGAAGTTCTGTGGTTCCAGCGGCGCGACACCTTGCGCGCCGCCGCAGCCTGGCTGGCAATGGGCGGGCTGCCGGCGGCCATCGCGCAGCAGCGCAGCAACATCGTGGAGCTCAGCGGCGATGCTTTGCTCAACGGCAACCGGCTGGTACCCGGCCAGACGATACAGACCGGCGACCAGATCCAGACCGGGCCAGGTTCACGCCTGGTGTTTGCGCTGGGCAATGCGTCATTTCTGGTGCGGCAGAACACGCGCATGACGGTCGAGCGGGGCAGCACGCTCAGCGCGGTCAGCATGTTGCGCATCCTGACCGGTGCGGTGGCCAGCGTCTGGAACAAGGGCGGCAGCCGCAGCATCATCACGCCGACGCTCACCGCCGGCATACGCGGCACCGGGGTCTACACCGAGATTCCCCCTGGCGAAGACCGCACCTATTTCTGCAACTGCTACGGCACCGTGGACCTTGACGCTGGCGGCACCAAGGCGGTGTCGCGGTCGGACTACCACCAGTCGTTCTGGGCCGAGGCGCCTGCTGGCGCGACGCCCGTCATCCGTCCCGCAGGCTATCTGAATCACACCGACGAAGAACTGGAATTGCTGGCCGGACTGATCAACCAGCGCACCTACTGGCAAGTCATGGGCCGCAAAGGCACACCCGACGGCAAAGGCACCATGGGTTACTGAGGTATCGAAACCGCCGGGTCACGGCTGGCGTATCCACCGGGTAAGCTGCGCGGCAAATGGTTGGTCGCATCGCCAGCCCATGGCCCCGGTTTCTGTTCTTGCCCACAACGCCAACGCCTTTGAAGGAGAGTTTCCATGCCCGCTCCAACGCATCGCACCATTTCCCCGGCGCCGCACCGTGCCTGGATGGCCTGCGCCCTCGCAGCCACCCTGCTGGCCAGCCCGGCCATGGCTGCCGACGGCTGGACTTCCGCCCCTGCGGCAGAGCCTGCCCCGGCAGCCAAGCCCGACCGCATGAGCGCAGCGCGCGATGCGGTCCGCGCCGGTGACTGGCGCAAATCGATTGCCGAACTGACGGTGGAAGTCCGCGAGCGGCCGGGCAACGCCGATGCCCACAACCTACTGGCCTACTCCTACCGCAAGCAGGCCACGCCCGATTTGCCCAAGGCTTTCGAGCACTACAACACCGCGCTGAAGCTGAACCCCAAGCACAAGGGCGCTCACGAGTACATCGGCGAGGCTTACCTGATGTCCAAACAGCCTGCCAAGGCCGAAGAGCACCTGGCGCAGCTCAAGCTGATCTGCGGCAACGAGACCTGCGAGGAATACGTAGACCTGGCCAAGGCAGTGGCCGACTACAAGGCCAAAAACAAGTAACTACCCACGGTAACTGCGGCGAGGCCGCGGTCACACCACCGTGAGTTTGGCCACGCTCAGTGCCAGCCACTTCACGCCGTGCCGGGTGAAATTGATCTGGGCACGCGCGTCGTCGCCACTGCCTTCCAGCATCATCACCTTGCCCTCGCCGAACTTGGCGTGAAACACATTCATGCCGCTCTTGAGGCCGTGCGCCGGCTCGTTTTTCTGCGGCGGAACCGGCGGGTTGGCAAAGCGCTCGCCCCCGCCTGCCCGTGAAGAAAACACGCTGCTGGCCCAGTCGCCACGCCCACCCGAAGCGCCTGCCTGGCCGGCGCCGCGCCAGCCGTCTGAGCCGCCACCCAGGCCGGATGCGAAGCCCTGGTTCTTCGGCGTGATCCATTTGAGCGCCGCCTCGGGCAACTCGTCGAAAAACCGGCTCTTGAGGTTGTAGCGCGTCTGGCCGTGCAGCATGCGCGTCTGCGAATGGCTGAGGTAGAGGCGCTTGCGCGCCCGGGTGATGGCCACGTACATCAGGCGGCGCTCTTCCTCCAGCCCGTCGGGGTCGCTCATCGAGTTCTCGTGCGGGAACAGGCCCTCTTCCAGACCTGTGATGAACACACAGTCGAACTCCAGGCCTTTCGACGAATGCACCGTCATCAGCTGCACCGCATCCTGCCCGGCCTGGGCCTGGTTGTCGCCAGACTCCAGCGCGGCATGCGTGAGGAAAGCCGCCAGCGGTGACAGCGTCTCGCCGGTTTCCAGATCGGGGGCCAGGGCCTCGGGCAAAGGTTCATCCAGTACCGGTGACGAAGCATCCAGCCCCTGGCTGGCCGGTGACTGCGTGATCGCTCGCGGAGCCAAGCCACGCCCACCCAACTCATCGACCGGCAGCGCTACGGCGTCACGGCCAAAGCCTTCCTGGCTGACAAAAGACTCGGCCGCGTTCACCAGTTCAGCCAGATTCTCCAGCCGGTCCTGCCCTTCCTTGTCCAGCTTGTAGTGCTCTTCCAGCCCGCTGTGCTGCAGCACCAGCTCAATGATGTCGCGCAGGGTCATGGCCTGGGTCTGCTCGCGCAGCACATCCAGCTTGGCCACAAAGGCGCCGAGGTTGGCGCCAGCCTTGCCGGGCACGGCGCTCACGCCATCGTGCAGTGAACAACCCGAGCTGCGTGCCAGATCCTGCAACTGCTCGATGCTGCGCGCGCCAATCCCACGCGGCGGAAAGTTGACCACGCGCAGAAAGCTGGTGTCGTCGTGCGGGTTCTCCAGCAGGCGAAGGTAGGCCAGTGCATGCTTGATCTCGGCACGCTCGAAAAAGCGCAGGCCGCCGTACACGCGGTAGGGCACACCGGCATTGAACAGCGCGGTTTCCATCACACGGCTTTGCGCATTGCTGCGGTAGAGCAGCGCAATCTCTTTTCGCTCGCTGCCATCGCGCACCAGTTGCTTGACCTCGTCCACAAACCACTGGGCTTCGGCGAAGTCACTGGTCGACTCATACACCCGCACCGGCTCGCCGGGCCCGGCCTCGGTGCGCAGGTTCTTGCCCAGGCGCTGGCGGTTGTGGCTGATCAGCTCGTTGGCCGAATCCAGAATATTGCCGAAGCTGCGGTAATTGCGCTCCAGCTTGATCTGCTGCTGCACACTGAACTCGCGCACAAAGTCGGCCATGTTGCCGACCCGCGCGCCGCGAAAGGCGTAGATGCTCTGGTCGTCGTCACCGACCGCCACCACCGAACCACCCGGCATGCCCGCGCTGGCTGGTGCGGCATCGGCGCCCTGCCCGGCCAGCATCTTGATCCACGCGTACTGCAGCTTGTTGGTGTCCTGGAACTCGTCAATCAGGATGTGGCGAAAGCGCCGCTGGTAGTGCTCGCGCACGGCGGTGTTGTCGCGCAGCAGCTCGTAGCTGCGCAGCATCAGCTCGCCAAAATCGACCACACCTTCGCGCTGGCATTGCTCCTCATAGAGCGCGTAAATCTCGACCTTCTTACGGCTTTCTTCGTCGCGCGCCGGAATGTCCTTGGCGCGCAGGCCGTCTTCCTTGCTGCCGGCGATAAACCACATCAGCTGCTTGGGCGGAAAACGCTCGTCGTCGATGTTGAACTGCTTGCACAGCCGCTTGATGGCCGAGAGCTGGTCTTGCGTGTCCAGAATCTGGAAGGTCGAAGGCAGGTTGGCGAGCTTGTAATGGGCCCGCAAAAACCGGTTGCACAGGCCGTGAAAGGTGCCAATCCACATGCCGCGCACATTGACCGGCAGCATGGCCGACAGGCGGGCCAGCATTTCCTTGGCGGCCTTGTTGGTGAAAGTCACCGCCAGAATGCCGCCGGGCGACACCTGCCCTGTCTGCAGCAGCCAGGCGATGCGGGTGGTCAGCACCCGCGTCTTGCCTGAGCCGGCGCCCGCCAGGATCAGGGCATGGGTGGCGGGCAGGGTCACCGCCGCAAGCTGCTCCGGGTTAAGATTTTGTAAGAGCGGAGAGTTTGGCGCGACTGCTGAAGACATCCCTCATTGTAGAAAGTGTGGAAAGCCCCGATGAACACCTTGCGCACTTCCGCTTCAACCCTGATGGGCACCTTCGCCTTGGTCGCCCTGACTGCCATCAGCACGGGCGTGAACGCCCAATCCTTCTGCGCCAGCGACGGCCAGGCGCAGCCGGCACAGCTGATGGAGCGTTTCGTCAACGCCGATTGCGCCAGTTGCTGGATCGCTCCCGAAACGCCGAAGGCCGCCGCGAATCAGGTGGCACTGGACTGGGTGGCTCCCGGCAGCAAGGGCGAGGATGCCCCGCTGTCTGCAGTGGCCACACGCGATGCGCTGCTGCGCCTGCAGGCCCTGCGCCAAAAGCTCCCTGCCAAAACCAATACCGCCGTGCGAGTCGTCAAACCAGTGCAAGGCAGTGCGCTGCGTGTCTCGCATGGCACACCGGTCGCCGATTACGTGGGCGCCTCCATCGAGCTTCAACCCATTCCCAAGAGCGCCAAAGGACAGCAATGGACGGCCTGGCTGGCGCTGGTGGAAACACTGCCCGCAGGCACCGAGGGTTCACCCACAGAGCGCAACCTGGTCCGCAACCTGCTGCAAACGCCGTTCGACGGCCGCAAGCCGCTGGCCGCCGATGCGCCCAACCGTTTCTTCGAGGCCCGTTCGATGAACATTCCCCAAGGTGCCAAGTCGGAGCGGCTGCGCGTGATTGGATGGGTGGAAGATGCCCGCGGGCAGGTGGTGGCCGCCGCACAATCGCGCTGCGAGACCACCAACTAGGGCCTGTTAACGCTATTTTTGCAAATGCGAACGGCATGAAAACGGCGCCAATCAAGGCGCAGGGCGCAGCCCAGACCGGGCGTCTGGGCAAGCCGTGCAACGCCGAGTGGCGCGGCTTTCATGCCGTTCCCTCCGGGTTGCGATCAAAAAGACACTGGGCGGCGTTGCAAAGCCTTGTCGGGGGCGTACCCCGACGGCGTTTTGCGCCTAGCCCATCGCCTTTTTGACTCGCAACGCATCTTGCAAAAATAGCGTTAACAGGCCCTGGGCCATCGCGCAACCCATATAAAGGCTATACGACCAGCACCATCCCACACCAGGCCGCACAAGCCTAGAATCAATCACCGGGCCCAAGCAATTGCGCCCGGTTTTGTTTTTGCGCTTTGCCCGCACACGGGACCGCAGCGCATCACAGCACCGGGCCAGTCCAAGCGCCTTCTGTTCATCAACAGTTATTCAGGAGCTTGGGATCATGGAAATTTTTGACTACGACAACGTCCTGCTGCTGCCGCGCAAATGCCGCGTGGACAGCCGCTCGGAATGCGATGCCGGCGTGACGCTGGGTGGGCGCACCTTCCGCATTCCGGTGGTGCCGGCCAACATGAAAACGGTGGTGGACGAGTCCATCTGCACCTGGATGGCGCAGGCCGGCTACTTCTACGTGATGCACCGCTTCGACCTGGACAACGTGCAGTTCGTCAAGGACATGCACGCCAAGGGCGTGTACGCATCGATCTCGCTGGGCGTGAAGAAACCCGACTACAACACGGTGGACCAGCTGGTGGCCGCCGGCCTGACACCCGAGTACATCACCATCGACATTGCCCACGGCCATGCCGACAGCGTGAAGAACATGATCGGCTACCTCAAGCAACACATGCCGAAGGCCTTTGTGATCGCTGGCAACGTGGCCACACCCGAAGCGGTGATCGATCTGGAGAATTGGGGTGCCGACGCGACCAAGGTTGGCGTGGGCCCGGGCAAGGTCTGCATCACCAAGCTCAAGACGGGCTTTGGTACCGGCGGCTGGCAATTGAGCGCGCTGAAGTGGTGTGCCCGCGTGGCGACCAAACCCATCATTGCCGACGGCGGCATCCGCAGCCACGGCGACATCGCCAAGAGCGTGCGCTTCGGCGCCACCATGGTGATGATCGGCTCGCTGTTCGCGGGCCACGAGGAATCACCGGGCCGCACGGTCGAGGTGGACGGCGAGCTATTCAAAGAGTACTACGGCAGCGCCAGCGACTTCAACAAGGGCGAGTACAAGCACGTGGAAGGCAAGCGCATCCTGGAGCCGATCAAGGGCAAGCTGGCCGACACGCTGCGCGAGATGGAGGAAGACGTGCAGTCCTCCATCAGCTACGCCGGCGGTACCCGGCTGATGGACATCCGCAAGGTCAACTATGTGATTCTGGGCGGCGACAACGCGGGTGAGCACCTGCTGATGTGAGGCATGGACGGCCGTGGCATCAGGCGCTCACTGGCGCAGGTCTGTCAGGCCGTCTTTGCGATCAGATCCATCGCCAACTGATGCAAGCGGTGTGGCGGCTGCGCCAGCGCATCGACCACGCTGAAGTGGTCCAGCCCCAGCAGGGCCTCGCGCACCTGCACGGTTTTTGGCCCCCAAGCCTTTTCAATCAATGCGTTGTGGCGCAGAAATTCATCGCTCTCGCTGGCGCCTGCCACGGTGTAGAGCACACCGTGCGGCGGCGCTGGCATCCAGGCCGGGCTGGCCTGCAGCACCTGCTGCGGCGTCAGGCGCAGGGAGTCCTTCAGGAAGGGCGTGTGCATCACCGGCTCGAGATCGTAGAGGCCAGAGATCGACAGCGCGTTCTTCACCAGGTCTTTGGGCAGGTCCTTCGCATGCTGCGGCCACAGGCAGGCCAGCATCATCGCGGCCAGATGCCCGCCTGCTGAATGCCCGACGACGGTAATGCGGTTCGGGTCACCGCCAAATTCGGCCACATGCCGCCAGGTCCATGCCAGCGCACGCACCATCTGCAGGGTAATGTCTGGGATCGTCACCGCCGGGCACAGGTCGTAATTGGGCACCACCACGCACACGCCGGCCGAGGTGAAGGCTGGCACGACAAAGGAATGATCAGCCTTGTCGAGTGAGCGCCAGTAGCCGCCGTGAATGAACACCATGACCGGTGCGCCCCGCGCGGCTGCTTTACCGGTGGGGGCGGCGGGAAACACGTCGAGCTTCTGGCCTGCGCTGTCGCCGAAGGCCACGTCCAGCGTGCACGGCTGCGAACGGCGCACCACTTCGGAGCTTTCCTTCCAGCGCGTGAAGTAGGCGGCATGCTCCGGCACCAGGGCGCGGTTGTTGTACATGCGGTCCAGCCAGGCGGGGTCGTAAGCGGTCATCGGGTTTCCTGAATCCTGAAGTTTGATGGGTGGCGGTCGGCGAGCAACTGCAGCCACCTTATCTTGTCACACGACTTGTCACACGATCCACCAGATCGCATGGCCACGGGTAAACCCGCAAACCCCTGCATTGAGCACACTGTATTCTGTATACAGAGATGACCTCATGACACCGCTCACCCAAATTGAAACCACGCCCGATCTGGTGGACCAGGTCTATCGCAGCCTGCTGGACGCCATCAGCGAAGGCGTGATCACGCCCGGCACCCGCCTGACGCAAGAAGACATTGCCGAGAGCCTGGCCGTGTCTCGCCAACCCGTGCTGCAGGCCCTGCGGCTGCTGAAAAAAGACGGTTTCGTGCTCGACGCCCCCGGCCGCGGCGTACTGGTGGCGCCGCTGAACGTGGGCTGGCTGGCGCAGATTTACCAGGTCCGCAGCGCGCTGGATGCGCTGGCCGCGCGACTGGCCGCCCGCAGCCGGGCCCAGTTGGACCCGGCACTCATCACACGCGGACGGGCCGCCGCACGCGGCAACGACGTCAAGACCATGATGACCGCCGATGCCGACTTCCACGGTGCCATCTACACCGCCTCGGGCAACCCGCTGATCGCGCAGAGCGCGCAGCTGCACTGGCACCACATCCGCCGGGCCATGGGCGCGGTACTGCAGGTCTCGACCATGCGCGAATCGATCTGGGATGAGCACGAGGCGATTGCCAAAGCGATTGCCGCCGGCGACGAGGACCGCGCCGAATCCATGATCCGCCAGCACGGGGAGGACGCCGGCTACAACCTGGCCCGCCTGCTCACCAGCGCACTGCAGCAGCCGGCACAAGCAGCTCCCTGAACATCACCACACCACACAAACACACACCAGGAGACACCATGAGACTCACCCCCGAACAACTGGCCGAATTTGACCGCGAGGGCTACCTTTTCTTCCCCGGGCTTTTCACACCGGAAGAAACGCAAACCCTCAACGACGCCGTGCCCGAGCTCTACAGTCGGCGCGAGGCCTACAACGTGCGCGAAAAAGGCAAGGACGCGGTGCGCACCAACTTTGCGGCACACATGTACAGCGAGCCCTTCGCCAAACTGGGACGCCACCCGCGCATGATCGAGCCAGTGGAAGACCTGCTTGGCGAACAGCTCTACATGCACCAGTTCAAGATCAACGGCAAGATGGCCTTCGAGGGCGATGTGTGGCAGTGGCACCAGGACTACGGCACCTGGCTGAACGACGACATGATGCCCACCGAGCGCGCGATGAACGTCGCGATCTTTCTCGATGACGTGACCGAGCACAACGGCCCGCTGATGTTCATTCCCGGCAGCCACAAGAAGGGCGTGGTCGATGCCAAACACGACCTCACCACCACCAGCTATCCCCTGTGGACGGTCGACAACGACCTGATCCGCCAGCTGGTGCAGCGCGCCGGCGGCAAGCAAGGCGGCATCGTCAGTCCCAAGGGCCCGGCCGGCTCGATGATTCTTTTCCACTCCTGCCTGGTGCACGCCTCGGGCAGCAACCTCTCTCCTTTCAACCGGGTGAGCGTGTACCTGAGCCTGTGTGCAGTCAGCAACCACATCCGCCGCCACAAGCGGCCGGAATACATTGCCCACCGCGACTTCACCCCCATCACCACACTGCCGGACGATTGCCTGCTGAAGGATTACCCGGTGGATCTGCCCTGGAAAGACGGCATTCCCGCGAGTGCACTGCAGACCTCGATGGAAGAAATTGCACCCCAGCGCAAAGCCGCCTGACCCACCTCTTTTTCGTTCAGGCTGAGGTATCGAAGCCCCCCCCGCGCGGGGGAGCACTTCGACAGACTCAGTGGGAACGGTATCACACACGTAAAGCACCATGAATCTTTATTCCAAACTCCAGCAACGCGCTGCAGACGGCAAGCCCGTCCGCATCGGCCTGATTGGCGCCGGTAAATTCGGCTCCATGTACCTCGCGCAGGTTCCGCGCACACCGGGTGTGCATCTGGTCGCGATTGCCGACCTGTCCCCCGCCGCCGCAAAGGTGAACCTGGCGCGCGTCGGCTGGGACCCGGCACTCACACAGGCAGAGTCGGCGCAAGCGGCCCTCAAGACCGGCGCGACCTGGATCACCGACGACTGGCAGGCGGTGGTGACTCACCCGCAAATCGACATCATCGTGGAGTGCACAGGCAACCCGATTGCAGCGGTTGAGCACTGCCTGAAGGCCTTCGCCCACGGCAAGCATGTGGTCAACGTGACGGTGGAGGCCGATGCCTTCTGCGGGCCACTGCTGGCGCGCAAGGCGGCCGAGGCTGGCGTGGTGTATTCGCTCGCGTTCGGCGACCAGCCCGCGCTGATCTGCGATCTGGTGGACTGGGCCCGCACCTGCGGCTTCCCGGTGGTAGCCGCTGGCCGTGGCCACAAGTGGCTGCCGCACTTCAGCGAATCCACACCCGACACCGTGTGGGGCAACTACGGCCTCACGCCGGAGCAGGCCACGCGCGGCGGGCTCAACCCAAAGATGTTCAACAGCTTTCTCGATGGCTCCAAGCCGTCGATTGAATCCACCGCTGTGGCCAACGCCACCGGCCTGACCGTGCCCAGCAACGGCCTGCTCTACCCACCGGCCAGCGTGGAAGACATTCCGTTTGTGACCCGACCCATCAGTGAAGGCGGCGTGCTGGAGCGCAAGGGCATGGTGGAAGTGATTTCCTCGCTCGAAGCCAACGGCCGCAAGATTCCCTACGACATCCGCATGGGCGTCTGGGTCACCGTGGAAGCGGAGACCGAGTACATCAAGAACTGCTTTGAGGAATACAACGCCCACACCGACCCGAGCGGGCGCTACTTCACGCTGTACAAGCGCTGGCATCTGATCGGGCTGGAAGTGGGTGTGTCGGTGGCCAGCGTGGCACTGCGTGGAGAACCCACCGGCGTCGCCACCTGCTGGAACGCTGACGTGGTGGCCACCGCCAAGCGCGACCTGCAGCCGGGCGAGATGCTCGATGGCGAAGGCGGCTACACCGTGTGGGGCAAGCTGCTGCCCGCAGCCACCTCGCTGAAGATGGGCGGCCTGCCGCTGGGTCTGGCGCATCAGGTCAAGGTGGTGCGGCCGGTGAAGAAGGGCCAGAGCCTGTCGTGGGCCGATGTGGCGATGGACACACAGACCGACGCCTACAAGGTGCGCCACGAAATGGAAAGCATGTTCTCGCCTGCGATGAAGAAAGCGGCCTGAGCCACATTCCACCGCCCGAACTGACCGCCTGCAATCGACCGGATGCCTCTCCAGTCGATTCAGGTTGGTTCAGGTCAATTCACTACTTACTTTTCGTCAGGCTGGACAGAAAGCTGCCTGACAGCCTTCGCTGTACGCGTGCGCCATGATGGTGTGCCACTCGGAATGAAAACAACATGACCACTGCCCATGACTCCCAACCACTGACCATTGCTTTTCTTGGAACCGGGGCCATGGGCCTGCCCATGGCGCGGCGCCTGTGCGCAGCCGGCCATGCACTGCAGGTGTGGAACCGCTCCACTGACAAGGCGGCCCCCTTGGCGGCGCTGGGCGCAACGGTTCACTCTGACGCCCGCCACGCGGTGGCCGATGCCGACATCGTTGTGGCGATTCTCGAAAACGGCGCCGTGGTG
>CALSAU010000025.1:0-12827 GCA_943372985.1 Polaromonas sp. YR568
ACATCGCCGCCGCGTTGCCGGGCCGGAAGGACTTCTGACCCATCTTGCGCAGCAGGTTGCGCATGTTCATCGAGACATCGCCGAAGTCGATGTCCACCGGGCACGGCGTCAGGCACTTGTGGCACACCGTGCAGTGGTCGGCCACATCCTCGAACTCTTCCCAGTGCTTGATGCTCACGCCGCGCCGGGTCTGCTCTTCGTACAGAAAGGCCTCGACCAGCAGCGAAGTGGCCAGAATCTTGTTGCGCGGGCTGTACAGCAGGTTGGCACGCGGCACATGGGTGGCGCACACCGGCTTGCACTTGCCGCAGCGCAGGCAGTCCTTCACGCTATCAGCGATGGCGCCGATATCGGACTGCTGCATGATCAGCGACTCATGGCCCATCAAGCCAAAGCTGGGGGTGTAGGCATTGGTCAGATCCGCATGCATGTCCAGGTCAGCGTCGCGCAGCAGCTTGCCCTTGTTGAAGCGGCCTTCCGGGTCCACGCGCTGCTTGTAGTCGCTGAACGGCTTCAGTTCGGCATCGGTCAGGAACTCCAGCTTGGTGATGCCGATACCGTGCTCGCCGGAAATCACGCCGTCGAGCGAGCGGGCCAGCACCATGATGCGGGCCACGGCCTCGTGCGCCGTTTGCAGCATCTCGTAGTCGTCGCTGTTGACCGGCAGGTTGGTGTGCACATTGCCGTCACCGGCATGCATGTGCAGCGCCGCCCAGACGCGGCCCTTGAGCACGCGCTGGTGGATGGTGTTGCACTCTTCCAGAATCGGCAGGAAAGCGCCGCCGGTGAAGATGGCCTGCAGCGGCGCGCGAATCTGGGTCTTCCAGCTAGCGCGCAGGGTGTGGTCCTGCAGTTGCGGGAAGTACTCGTTGACACCGGCCAGCCAGCCGCTCCAGAGCGTGCGCACGTCGGCAATCACCGCCAGCGCCTGGGCCACGCGGTCCTCCAACAACTCGGCCGACGGGATGTCGTTGGCGTCGTCGGACTTGCCCAGCGGCAGGTTGCCGTGCCGGAAGAAGGTCTCCAGCTCGTCGCACAGGCGGATCTTGTTGCGCAGGCTGAGCTCGATGTTGATCTGCTCGATGCCGTCGGTGTACTCGGCCATGCGCGGCAACGGAATCACCACGTCTTCATTGATCTTGAAGGCGTTGGTGTGGCGGCTAATGGCAGCAGTGCGCTTGCGGTCCAGCCAGAATTTCTTGCGCGCTTCGGCGCTGATGGCCACGAAGCCCTCGCCGCTGCGGGAGTTCGCAATGCGCACAATTTCGCTGGTGGCGCGCGCCACCACATCGGCGTCGTCACCGGCGATGTCGCCGATCAGCACCATCTTGGGCAGGCCGCCGCGCTTGGACTTGGTGGCATAGCCTACGGCGCGCAGGTAGCGGTCGTCCAGGTGCTCCAGCCCGGCCAGGATGGCGCCGCCGCGCTTGTGCTCGGCGAACATGAAGTCCTTGATTTCCACGATGCTGGGCACAGCGTCGCGGGCATTACCGAAAAACTCCATGCACACCGTGCGGGTGTGAGCCGGCATGCGGTGCACGATCCAGCGGGCACTGGTGATCAGGCCGTCACAGCCTTCTTTCTGGATGCCGGGCAGGCCGCTGAGGAACTTGTCAGTGACGTCCTTGCCCAAGCCCTCCTTGCGGAAGCTCTTGCCCGGAATGTCGAGCCGCTCGGTGCGCAGGGGCGTCTTCCCGTCGGCTTCAAAATACTTCAGCTCGAAACTGGCCAGCTCCGCGTCGTGGATCTTGCCCAGGTTGTGATTGAGGCGCGTGACTTCCAGCCATTGCGCCTCGGGTGTGACCATGCGCCAGGAGGCGAGATTGTCCAGCGCCGTGCCCCAGAGCACCGCCTTCTTGCCGCCGGCGTTCATCGCGATGTTGCCGCCGATGCAGGAGGCCTCAGCCGAGGTCGGGTCGACCGCGAACACGAAACCGCCGCGCTCTGCGGCATCGGCCACACGCTGCGTCACCACGCCGGCTTCGGTCCACACGGTGGCCACAGGCTCTGGCAGGCCGGGCAGCGAAACCATCTCGACTTCCGTCATGGCTTCGAGCTTTTCAGTGTTGATCACCGCCGACTTCCAGGTCAGCGGAATCGCCCCGCCGGTGTAGCCGGTGCCGCCACCACGCGGAACAATCGTCAGCCCCAGTTCGATGCAGGCCTTGACGAGGCCCGCCATCTCGGTTTCGGTATCGGGGGTGAGCACCACGAAGGGGTACTCCACGCGCCAGTCTGTCGCGTCGGTGACATGCGAGACGCGCGACAGGCCGTCGAACTTGATGTTGTCTTTCAACGTCAGCTTGCGCAGCTTGCGCTCGGTCTGGCGGCGCAGGGCGGCCATGTCTTCAAACGATGCAGAAAACCGGCTGACGGCACCGCGCGCGGCGTGCAGCAGTTCCCCGACGATGCCGTCGCGCTGGGCGTCGTCATCGGGTGTGCGACGCTTTTCGATCTCACCCAGGCGGTGCAGCAGCGCATCGACCAGCAACTTGCGGCGCTTGGGGTTGTCCAGCAGGTCGTCCTGCAGATAGGGGTTGCGCTGCACCACCCAAATATCACCCAGCACCTCGTAGAGCATGCGGGCCGAGCGACCGGTGCGGCGTTCGTCGCGCAGGCGGTTCAGCAGGTCCCAGGCGGGCGCGCCGAGCAGGCGAATGACCACCTCGCGGTCTGAGAACGAGGTGTAGTTGTAGGGAATCTCGCGGATGCGGGTTTCACCTGCTTTTGCCGGGTCGGCAAAAACGTTCAGTTCTTGAAGGGTAGTAGGGGCATTCATTGGGAAAAGCCACCCCTTTTCACGCGTATCCGTGCGTGACTGGAGCAGTCGCTTATGTTACCGCAGGGGGCTCATTTGCCCGGTCTGGCGCTACATGACCCCTTGGGTTCTCATGGAAACCCCCGTTGTGGACCGGTTGGCAAGTGACTTAAATCTGTTTGTCACAAACAGTGCCTAACCTCATGGGTTTAACCTGAAATGCCTTAATCCGCGACTTTACCCGCGACCTTTCTTTCCCTTTCCTCAGGAGCCTGCATGAAAAAACGTCTTTCCGCCCTCGCCTTCTCCACCCTGGCGCTGGCCCTTCCGCTGTCCAGCCACGCCCAGACTGAAATCCAGTGGTGGCATTCCATGGGTGGCGCCCTCGGCGAATGGGTCAACGACCTCGCCAAGGACTACAACGCCAGCCAGTCCCAGTACAAGATCGTGCCCACCTTCAAGGGCAGTTACGACGAGTCGATGACGGCGGCCATCGCAGCCTTCCGCTCCGGCAATGCGCCGCACATCCTGCAGGTGTTCGAGGTTGGCACCGCCACCATGATGGCCAGCAAGGGGGCCATTGTTCCGGTGGGCAAAATCATGAACGACGCCGGCGTGAAGTTCGACCCGGCCGCCTACGTGCCGGCAGTGGCGGGCTACTACACCGCCCCGAACGGCCAGATGCTGAGCTTCCCGTTCAACAGCTCCACGCCAGTGTTCCATTACAACAAGGACGCGTTCAAGGCGGCCGGCATGGACCCCGAGAACCCACCCAAAACCTGGCCTGAAGTGGCGCTAGCTGCCGGCAAGCTCAAGGCAGCGGGCCACAAGTGCCCATTCACCACCAGCTGGGTGAGCTGGACGCAGCTGGAAAGCTTCGCCGCCTGGCACAACACCGAGTTCGCGACCAAGGGCAACGGCATGCGCGGCATTGACGCCCGTCTGAACTTCAACAGCCCGCTGCACGTTCGCCACATCGACAACCTGGCCAACATGGCCAAGACCGGTCTGTTCGTCTACAAGGGTCGCGGCAACGCGGCGGACGCCACTTTCGTGTCGGGCGAATGCGCCATGGTCACCGGCTCCTCGGCGCTCTACGGCAACATCAAGCGCAACAGCAAGTTCGCTGCCGGCATCGGCACCCTGCCCTACTACCCGGATGTGGCGGGTGCACCGCAGAACACCGTGATCGGCGGCGCCAGCCTGTGGGTGATGTCCGGCAAGAAAGCCGACGAATACAAGGGCGTGGCGCAGTTCTTCGCACACCTGTCCAAGCCGGCTGAAGCCGCCAAGAGCCACCAGCGCACCGGCTACCTGCCAGTCACCATCGAGTCGTTCAAGCTGACCGACAGCAGCGGCTTCTACAAGCAGAACCCGGGCACCGATGTGTCGGTCACGCAGATGATCCGCAAGACCACCGACAAGTCGCGCGGTATCCGTCTGGGCAACTTTGTGCAGATCCGCACCATCAATGACGAGGAACTCGAGCAGGTCTGGGCCGGCAAGAAGTCGGCCAAAGACGCGCTGGACTCGGCGGTCAAGCGCGGCAACGAGCAGCTCGAGCGCTTCGAGAAGGCCAACAAGTCCTGACCCGGCGGCCCGGCTCTCTGACCGGGCCCGGCCTCACCCGCCCTGCGACCGACACCACGGGCCAGGGCGGTTTTTGCTTTTGAAGCCTGTTCCTCGCTGCTCCTACCTGTTCCCTTTACTGAGCTGAATCCCCATGGAAAAACGCGTTCGGTTCAAGTCAAGCTGGCTGCCCTGGGTGCTGATTGCACCGCAGATGGCGGTGGTGCTGGTGTTTTTCTTCTGGCCGGCCGCACAAGCGCTTTACCAGAGCCTGCTCACCCAGGACCCGTTTGGCCTGTCCACCGAGTTCGTGGGTCTGGAGAACTTCAGGCGCCTGTGGTCTGACAGCACCTACCTCGCATCGTTCAAGACCACGGCTGTTTTCTCGATCCTCGTGGCGGTGATCGGCCTGTCGATTGCGCTGATGCTGGCCGTGTTTGCCGACCGCGTGCTCAAAGGCGCCGCAGTCTACAAGACCCTGTTGATCTGGCCTTATGCCGTGGCTCCCGTGGTCGCCGGCGTGTTGTGGATCTTCATGTTTGCATCGCCGATGGGCGTGGTGGCGTTTTACCTGCGGGCCATGGGCATCGAATGGAATCACCTGCTGGACGCCGACCACGCCATGACGCTGATCGTGGCCGCAGCGGTGTGGAAGCAGATTTCCTACAACTTCCTGTTCTTCCTGGCGGGTCTGCAGTCCATTCCCAAATCGCTGATTGAAGCGGCCGCCATTGACGGCGCCGGCCCGTGGCGCCGTTTCTGGTCCATCGTGTTCCCGCTGCTTTCGCCCACCACCTTCTTCCTGCTGGTGATCAACATCGTCTACGCCTTCTTTGAAACCTTCGGCATCGTTGACGCCACCACACAAGGCGGGCCCGGCAAGGACACCGCCATCCTGGTCTACAAGGTCTACTACGACGGCTTCAAGGCGCTCGACATGGGTGGTTCGGCCGCGCAATCGGTGGTGCTGATGGTGGTGGTCATCACGCTCACGGTGATCCAGTTCCGCTTCGTCGAGAAGAAAGTGCAGTATTGAGGCCCAGCCATGATTGAAAAACGCCCCGGCCTCACCATCCTGTCGCATGCCGTCCTGATTCTGGGCGTGCTGGTGGTGGGTTTTCCGCTCTACCTGACGCTGGTCGCCTCCACGCAGACAGCGGAGCAGATTGCCCAGTCCTTCCCGATGTCGCTGCTGCCGGGCACCAACATGCTGGAAACCTACCGGACCGCCCTCTTCGGCGGTGAGACCAGCGCCGGCAGCAAGATACCCGCCGCTGCACCCATGATGTGGGTGAGCCTGATGAGCGCACTGATCATCACCATCGGCAAGATTGCCATCTCGCTGCTGTCGGCCTTTGCCATCGTCTATTTCCGTTTTCCGCTGCGCAACCTGGTGTTCTGGATGATCTTTGTCACCCTGATGCTGCCGGTCGAGGTGCGTATTGGACCCACCTACGAAGTGGTGGCCAATCTGGGCATGCTGAACTCCTACGCCGGCCTGACCGTGCCGCTGATTGCCTCGGCCACCGCCACCTTCCTGTTCCGCCAGTTTTTCCTGACGGTGCCGGATGAACTGGTGGAGGCGGCGCGCATGGACGGCGCCGGTCCGATGCGGTTTTTCAAGGATGTGCTGCTGCCGCTGTCCCGCACCTCGATTGCCGCACTGTTCGTCATCCAGTTCATCTACGGCTGGAACCAGTACCTATGGCCCCTGCTG
Organism: Polaromonas sp. YR568; assembly: GCA_943372985.1. Lineage (GTDB taxonomy): Bacteria > Pseudomonadota > Gammaproteobacteria > Burkholderiales > Burkholderiaceae_C > Polaromonas. The sequence goes on from CALSAU010000025.1 coordinate 6,045, forward strand.
GTGACCACCGAGGAGAACATGTACCCGGTGGTGATGGGCATCAAACGCCTGATCGCCGGCGAGTCCTACACCGAGTGGAATGTGGTGATGGCCACTGCCATCCTCGCCATGCTGCCGCCAGCGCTGGTGGTGATTCTGATGCAGCGCTGGTTTGTCAAGGGTCTCGTGGACACAGAGAAATGAACCACCCCCGAAGCGCCTTCGGCGCCTCCCCCTCAAGGGGGCGACGCCAGCAGCCCGGCAGAGCCGGTTCTGCGGCGTCCGCTTGAATTCATACACCAAAGACAGTCTCCATGGCATCCATACAACTCAAAAACGTCATCAAGAAGTACGGCAGCGGCAAGACCGAACTGCAGGTTATTCACGGCGTCAACGCCGACATCGCCGACCGGGAGTTCATCGTCATCGTCGGCCCCTCGGGTTGTGGCAAATCAACGTTGCTGCGTATGGTGGCCGGTCTGGAAGACATCTCTGGCGGCGAGATCAGCATTGGTGGCCGCGTGGTGAACAACCTGGAGCCCGCCGAGCGTGACATCGCCATGGTGTTCCAGAACTACGCGCTCTACCCGCACATGACCGTGTTCGACAACATGGCCTACGGCCTGAAGATCAAGAAGGTGCCGATTGCCGAAATCAAGCAGCGTGTGGACAAGGCGGCGGGCATCCTCGAGCTGGGCCACCTGCTGGCCCGCAAGCCGCGTGAACTTTCGGGTGGCCAGCGTCAGCGTGTCGCCATGGGCCGCGCCATCGTGCGCCAGCCGCAGGTGTTCCTGTTCGACGAACCGCTGTCCAATCTCGACGCCAAGCTGCGCGCACAGACCCGGCTGGAGATCCAGAAGTTGCACCGCGAACTCGGTATCACCTCGCTGTTCGTCACGCACGACCAGGTCGAGGCAATGACGCTCGCGCAGCGAATGATCGTGATGAATGCCGGCAACATGGAGCAGTTCGGCACGCCGGAAGAGGTCTACTCGCGCCCCGCCACCACCTTTGTGGCCAGCTTCATCGGCTCCCCGCCCATGAACCTGCTGAAGTCCGCCCCTGGCGGCAAACCTGGTCAGATCACCGGCGTGCGGCCGGAACATCTGGATATCGGCTCCAGCGGCTGGGCGCTGCAGGTCGAAACCGTAGAGCTGCTGGGCGCCGAGCGGCTGGTTCACGCACGGCTGGGCGAAGAACGGCTCATCATCCGCACCCACGAAGACCAACCCGCACCCGCCGTGGGCAGCACCATCCATGCCCTGCCGCGAGAGGAGCGCATGCACTATTTCGACACCACCACAGGAAAGCGGGTGTGAGTACAACAGATATCCGGCCACCCTGGCTTTACCCCCGGTGGATTGCACACCGGGGCGCCGGCAAGCTGGCGCCTGAGAACACGTTGGCCGCCTTCCAACTCGGTGCTCGTCATGGCTACCGCATGTTCGAATGCGACGTGAAGCTCAGCGCAGACGATGTGCCTTTTTTGCTTCACGACGCGACGCTGGAGCGCACCACCAACGGCACCGGCGTAGCCGGCGACCAGCCGTGGCACGCCCTCGCCGCGCTCGATGCCGGGAGCTGGCATTCCGCAGACCATGCACGCGAACCCTTGCCCACCTTGGAGTCGATTGCCGGCTGGTGCCGCGAGCAGGGGCATTTGCTGAACATCGAGATCAAGCCCTCGCCGGGACTGGCGGCGCGTACCGGGCAGCACGTGGCCGACATGGCCGCTCGGCTGTGGCAAGGCGCTGCCGTGCCTCCGCTGCTGACTTCCTTCGAGCCAGAGGCTCTGGCCGCTGCCGCTGCGACACAGCCTCAGTTACCGCGCGGATTGCTACTGCACGAATTGCCGCCAGATTGGTTGGGTATCGCCACAGCGCTGCGCTGCGTGGCCATCGTGTGCCACCACCCGCTCTGGACTGCCGATACCGTTGCGCAGGCAAAAAACGCTGGTTTCAGGTTGCTGAGCTACACCGTGAATGAAGCCGCCGATGTGCAGCGGCTGCTTGATCTGGGCATTGATGGAATCATTACCGACCGGGTGGATGTGTTCAGGCCGGATCGCTGAACTCCCCGGCGCAGGCCAGGGCCAGCAGGCGAATCAGCGTTTCCAGCCGCGAAGCAGCAGCCACTGGCTCAGTGCCGCACCGCCTGCGAGTGCGGCGTAGGTCAGCAATTTGCCGTCCCGCCCGAACACCAGCAACCCGGCCACCAGAATCACCAGACCGGTCAGAAAGGTGACGGCCAGCTGGGACCGCATCGACGGCACCATGGATCGCTTGGCCCCCAAAAAACCCGGCATCAATCGCGTTGCCAGAACCAGCAGCAACGCCACCATGGCCGCAGGTGCCACAAAGTTCAGCAGGTGATTGAGAAGAAGGTAGGCGGTCATGAACAGTGCCGGAGTGAGCGGTGGCAGCCTGCAGAAAGTCCTGCTTTGGCGTAGGGAAAACTATCAGAAGTCATTGACAGAGCCCAAACCCGCAACGGCAGATCAATTTTATAATGGGGCATGTCAGTATGGGCCTTCGGGCTAAACCATCACACGGCGCCGCTCGATCTGCGCGGGCGTTTTGCCTATGCGGTAGACCAGATCGTACCGACCTTGCGGGGCTTGCGCGAGTCGCTGGTGCGCCAGCCTGAAGCCACGCTGCTATCCACCTGCAACCGCACCGAAATCTATTGCGCCGGCGAGCACAACGATCTGGAGCAAACCCTGCATTGGCTGGCCCAGAACGGTGGCGTGCACATCGACGTGCTCCGCTCCCACGCCTACACCCTGCATGACGACCAGGCCGCACGGCACGCTTTCCGCGTGGCCAGTGGCCTCGATTCCATGGTGCTAGGCGAGCCGCAGATCCTGGGTCAGATGAAGGAAGCCGTGCGCGCCGCAGAAGATGCCGGCGCCATGGGCACCACGCTGCACCAGTTGTTCCAGCGCTCCTTCGCGGTGGCCAAGGAAGTGCGCACCAGCACCGAGATCGGCGCCCACAGCATCAGCATGGCCGCAGCCAGCGTGCGGCTGGCCGGACAGCTGTTTGAAGACCTCGGCGACATCAAGGTGCTGTTCGTCGGCGCTGGCGAGATGATCGAGCTCGCCGCCACGCACTTTGCCGCCAAAAATCCAAAGTCGATGGCGATTGCCAACCGCACACTGGAGCGTGGTGAAAAGCTGGCCGGCCGTTTCGGCGCCGAAGTGATGCGCTTGGCCGACCTGCCCGACCGGCTGCATGAGTTCGACGCCATCATCAGCTGCACCGCCAGCACCCTGCCCATCATCGGTCTGGGTGCAGTGGAGCGTGCGGTAAAGCGCCGCAAGCACCGCCCGATGTTCATGGTCGACCTGGCAGTGCCGCGTGACATCGAGCCCGAGGTCAAGGCGCTTCCTGATATTTACCTCTACACCGTCGACGACTTGGCCCAGGTGGTGCAGACCGGCAAGGACAACCGCCAGGCGGCGGTGGCGCAGGCCGAAGTCATCATCGACGCCGGTGTGCAGAACTTCATGCACTGGCTGGACCAGCGGCGCACCGTGCCCCTGATCCAGCAGCTCAATGCGCAGGCCGATGAATGGCGGGCACTGGAAATCAGTCGCGCCAAAAAGCTGTTGGCCAAGGGTGAAAGCATCGACTCGGTGCTCGAAGCCCTGACCCGCGGTCTGACGCAAAAGATGATGCATGGCGCGATGGCCGAGCTGCATGCCAGTGACGCCACCACACACGACGCCACGGCACAGGCCGTGTCACGGCTGTTCCTGCGCGGGCAGACCCCCAAGGCGCGCCCCGCTGCGCCTGCGCCGCAGGACGGCAAAGAGCATTAGCGACCGGGCAAACGCGCAAACGCGTGATTTGCCCCTCGCCCGTCCCCGCAAGCCGCGCGGGACTACGCCATTGCCACCTTTCCGTGGTTCCCCCGTTGAAGTTCCCCGAGCCCTACCCGAGCCATGAAGCCTTTTCTTCGCCAGACTCTGGAGCGCCAGCTGCTCCGCCTGCATGAGCTGGACGCCCTGCTCTCAGCCAGCGACGTGGTGAGCGACCTTGACCGCTTCCGCGCGCTCACCCGCGAGCATGCGGAGGCCAGCGTGGTGGCGGAACACTACCGCCGCCTGACCAGCCGCGAGGCCGATCTGGCCAGCGCCGAAGGCATGCTGCTCGATGCACGCCACGACCCCGAGATGGCCGCCATGGCCGAGGAAGAGATCGCCGCCGCCAAAACCGACATCGTGCAGCTCGACGAAGCCCTGCAGCTGATGCTGATTCCCAAAGACCCGGACGACGCGCGGGCCGCCTTCGTGGAAATCCGCGCCGGCACCGGTGGTGACGAGTCGGCGCTTTTTGCAGGCGACCTGTGCCGCATGTACACCCGCTACGCCGAACGCAACCGCTGGCAGGTCGAGATCATCAGCGAATCGCCCAGCGAGCTAGGGGGCTACAAGGAAGTGGTGCTGCGCATCGACGGACCAGTCGATGTCACCGGCGTGGGTGTGTACGGCAAGCTGCGCTTCGAGTCTGGCGGCCACCGCGTGCAGCGGGTGCCTGCCACCGAGACCCAGGGGCGCATCCACACCAGCGCCTGCACCGTGGCCGTGCTGCCCGAGCCCGACGAGGCGGTAGCCATCCAGATCAACCCGGCCGACCTGCGCATCGACACCTACCGCGCCAGCGGTGCGGGTGGCCAGCACATCAACAAGACCGACTCGGCAGTGCGCATCACGCACATCCCGACCGGCATCGTGGCCGAATGCCAGGACGACCGCAGCCAGCACCGCAACAAGGCCAAGGCGCTGCAGGTGCTGTCGGCCCGCATCGTCGAAAAAGACCGTGCCGAGCGCACCGCCAAAGACGCCGCCACGCGCAAGGGGCTGGTGGGCAGCGGCGACCGCAGCGACCGCATCCGCACCTCCAACTTCCCGCAGGGCCGCCTCACCGACCACCGCATCAACCTCACGCTCTACAAACTGCTGGCCGTGATGGAAGGTGACCTCGGTGATGTGGTGACCGCCCTGCAGGTCGCGCGCGGTGCCGAGCAACTGGCGGATCTGGAAAGCGCCAGCCAGGGCGCGTAAAGGGCACAGCCGCATGAACCAGCCCACGCTCTCGCAGGCGCTGACATCCGCCCAGACACTCGGGCTGGACCGGCTGGACGCGCAGCTGCTTCTGCTGCACACACTCGGCAAGTCCGCAGACGAGCGCGCATGGCTGCTGGCCCACGACACCGACCTGCTCGCTGACGAACAAGCCGCCCGCTACCAGACCCTCTGTCTGCGCCGGGCCCACGGTGAGCCGGTGGCCTACATCGTCGGACACAAGGAATTCTTCGGCCTTGACCTGCAGGTCGACCCCCGGGTGCTGGTGCCCCGCCCCGACACCGAAACACTGGTGCAATGGGCGCTGGATGTCCTGGCGATCAGTGAGCACACCCCTCCACATGAGGTGCTGGACTTGGGCACTGGCAGCGGCGCGATCGCGCTGGCCATCTGCCACGTGTGCCAGTCCGGCAGTCACCGGGCGCGGGTCGTCGCTGTCGATGCGAGTGCGGATGCCCTGCAGGTCGCCCGCAGCAACGCTACCCGCTTGGGTCTGCCGGTCGAGTTCATGCAGAGCCACTGGCTGAATGAAGTCAGTGGACACTTTCACGTGATCATCAGTAATCCGCCGTACGTCGCAAGCGGTGACCCTCATCTCGACGCGCTGGTTCACGAGCCCCTGCAAGCCCTGGCGGCGGGGCCGAACGGGCTGGACGACCTGCAAAATATCGTCCAGAACGCCCCCAGGCACCTGCTTGCAGGCGGCTGGCTGTTGCTGGAGCACGGCCACGACCAGGCCACAGCCGTGCGCGGGCTGCTGGTCCAGCAGGGTTTCATGCAGGTCCAGAGCCGCAAAGACCTGGCCGGCATTGAGCGCTGCAGTGGCGGCCAATGGCCGGGCGGTTAAGCGCCTGGCCCGGCGCAGACACGGCCACTGCAAACGGCGAGATAATCGGGTCGTTGAATTCTGGTTTCCAGAGTCCATGTAATCAACGGTCCTGTGAACACAGGCCCCTTGCGCAGGCCAACAGCCTATCCCCGAAGAATTCCAGAGGATTTCACCATGAGCACCACCGACCCGACCCAGCAACGCATCGCCGACATCGTCAAATCCAGCGATGTCGTCCTGTTCATGAAGGGCACCGCCCAGTTCCCGATGTGCGGTTTTTCAGGCCGGGCCATCCAGTTGCTCAAGGCCTGCGGCGTGACCAAGCCTGCCACGGTCAATGTGCTGGAAGATCCGCAGATCCGCGAAGGCATCAAGGAATTCAGCAACTGGCCGACCATTCCGCAGCTCTACGTCAAGGGCGAATTCATCGGCGGCTCGGACATCATGATGGAGATGTACGAGAACGGTGAACTGCAGCAGGTTCTGAGCTCACCAGCCAACTGAGGGCATCCCAGCGGATGCCGACGGCGCTGGCTGCTCAGCTGGCGTAGCCTTCGCAGGCGCCCGCGTTCACTCGCCCTTTGCACTCACGCTTCAGGCGGGTAGCGCGCTCCGAGCGTGTTTCTGCCGAGCCTGGCAGGAACTTGACGCTGCCAGACTTGGTTCCGCCAGCATTGCTGCCTGACTTGCCGGATTTCTGCTTTTTGGTGGGCTTGGTCGCCGAAGCGTCAGCGCCACCCCCGGCCAGCGAGTTCTGCGCCTGTACCGGTCCAGCCGACGCGCTCCAAAAAATGGCAAGCGCCATGCCGACCGCCCATCCCGTGTTCCGGAATTTCATGCTTTTTCCTCCCTCTTGACCACGGCTGGGCCCGATTGCCTGCCGTTT
>CALSAU010000026.1:0-12712 GCA_943372985.1 Polaromonas sp. YR568
AGCGTGGGCATTTTCATGGAGCGATGTCATGCCTCTTGCCCATAATTTGCCTGCAGCCAGCGCCCTGCTGGCCCTTATCACCATCGGTGTCAGCACATCAGCTCCCGCAGCGCCAGGCCAGTGCGCGGCAACGTCGGGCCCCACCATCACCCCGGTGCTGGAGCTCTACACCTCGGAAGGCTGCAGCTCCTGCCCGCCGGCAGATCAATGGATCTCCACGCTGAAAGGCAAGAACCTGGTGGTGCAGGCGTTTCATGTCGGCTACTGGGATTACATCGGCTGGGTAGACCGTTTCGCATCGCCCGCCCACACCAACCGCCAGCGTGAAATCGCGGCCCGCAACAATCAGCGCAGTATCTACACCCCGCAGGCAGTGCTCAATGGTCAGGACTGGCGCAACTGGGGTGGCCAACCCACGCCAAAGGAAACTGCGCGGGCCAGCATCACATTGCAGCAAGTCGGACCTGACCAGTTCGAGGCCTCGGTGACCTCCCTGCCCACCTTGCAGGCGCCCGCCAACTGGTCGGCGTACTGGACGGTCACCGAGCACGGCCATGCCTCGAAGGTGCAAGCCGGGGAAAACAAAGGCGAGTACCTGAAGCACGACTTCGTGGTGCGGCAGTACACCCAGGCGGGCGAATACAAACCCGCCGTGGGCACCAGCCAGAAACTCACGTTCCGCAGCATTGCGGCCACACCGGGGCATCCGCGGCAGGTCAATCTGGTGGTGTTCGATCCCAAAACAGGCGGTACGCTGCAGGCGCTCAGCCTTCAGTGCCCGGTTTGATGGGTCATCGTCATTGGCCCGCCTGGCCAGGCTGCGAGAGGCCGACAATGGCAGCACATGCCAAACAGCCACTCACCCCATGACCTGCGCCGTCTGACACGCTACTTCCCGCGTGCCGGCAGGCTGGAGCAGATTCTGCTGAGACCCGCGCGCCGGGCTGAAATAAACACCGTGAATGCCGCGCAGGCACTGGCCGGTGTGGGCCTGCAGGGCGACCGCACCGCCCTCACAGGGGCTGAACGCCCCGGCGCCAGCAAGCGGCAGGTCACGCTGATTCAGGCCGAGCATCTGCCTGTCGTTGCCGCGCTTGCCGGGTTGGACGCGATTCCTGCCGCATGGCTGCGCCGCAATCTCGTTGTCTCCGGGCTGAATCTGCTGGCCGCCAAGTCACTCTTTCGTGACCAGCCGCTGGTGCTGCGCATCGGTGCGGTGTTGCTCGAAATCACCGGCCCCTGCGAGCCCTGCTCACGCATGGAAGAGGTACTGGGCCCCGGCGGTTACAACGCCATGCGCGGCCACGGCGGGTTGACGGCACGGGTGCTCAGCTCCGGAACGCTTCAGGTGGGCGATGCCGTGGTGTGCGAGCTCGCCGCGCAGCCCGAGCAGCTGGACCTGATTTGAGCGCTGACCGCACGGCGTGACTTCACCCTCAAAGCTTGTAGGGCGACCTCGGCAGGCGCACGGTGAATATGGTGCCGAATTCCTTGCTGGATTCGACCGAAATCACGCCGCCATGCGATGCGGAAATCTCGCGGGCGATGAACAGGCCCAGCCCAGAGCTGTTGGAAAACGGGCTGTTCTTCTGGCCATGCAGTCCCAGCTGGACCAGCGGATCAAAAATGGCCTGCAGTGATTCGGCTGGAATAACCGGCCCAAGATTGCAGACCTGCACCACCACGAAGTCGGGACGGCCCTCCACGATCAGGTGAATCGGGTGCGCCTTGTCGCCGTACTGCGCTGCGTTATTGAGCAGGTTGCCGAACACCTGCTGCAGACGGGCCCCGTCGAACTGGTCCACGGCTTCGCCGGTGGTGCTCAGGTCAAACTGAAACTCAGGGTGCGCGCCCTGGGCTTCTTCCAGTGCGGCCAGGCAGATCTGCTTGACGTCCACCAATTGCCGTTCAATCGGCATTTCGCCACCCAACTGGTTTCTGCCGTACTCAAGCAGGTCGTTGACCATCGCCGACATGCCCGCCGCGCTGGTCACGATGCGCGTGCCTGCCTTCTGCGTGCCCTCGGTCCCCACCGTCGGGCTCTTGAGGTAGTGGCCGGCCAGGGCAATGGCCGTCAACGGGCTTCGGAGGTCATGCCCCAGGATGGCCAGAAAGGTGTCGCGGGTGCGGCTGGTTCTTTCGGTGTAGGTTTGTACCGATTCAGCCAGCGCCTGGTCAACCGCTTCGTTGAAGCGGATCATGTCGTACGTCATGTCTTCGGTGACGTGCGTGATCTGTTTCAACCAGAGGCGCAGCACGGTGGCCCGCAGCGCCCTGAACTCGGCAGCCACCTGAACCAGCGTGTAGCCGATGTATTGCCGCAGGGTGCCGTGAATGGCTGCCGCGCTCTCCTTGCCATCGGCAGACTGTGAGCCGTCAGGCTCCAGCCCTTTGGATTTCTCGGCCTGCTGCTGGGCGCTCTGCGCGGTCTGCATGTCCTCGGCCAGTTCCTCCAGAATCTGCTGCGCGTGGTCGCGCAGTGCGAGCCCGGTTTTACCGGTTTCCACCGGAAACAGCGTTCGGGCAAACAGGTCCCATTCGACAAGGATGGGCGGAAGATTGGCTTGGATAAAGGCAGACAGGCGCATGGTGGGGCCGCGTTGAAGCGGTGTGCGGGCCGCAGACGCAGGGGTGCGCGGCTTTGGGGTCAAAGGGTCTCCAGCCTGAGGCCGGGCATGACCCTTGACAACTTCCCACCACGCTTTGCCGCGTAGGACATCACCGTGACTGTGCCCTCACGGCACCGGGCCAGTTGCCCGGCTAGGGCTTGCCGGCCGCCTCGCCCGCAGGCACTTGCAAGCCCAGCAACTGGGCCAGCTGCGCAGTGGGGACTGCGCCTTCCTGCGTCACCAGCGCGCCAGTTTGTGCGTGTGTGCCGACCACGGTCGGAATCGACGCAAAACCAAAGCGATTGAGCAGTGCGGTGTTCTTCGCCACCACCGCCTTCTGGGCTTCAATGTCAGGGCCAGCCGAAATACCCCCCTGCTTGGCGAGCAGCGAGGTTTTGTGGGCATCCATCGCAGCGGCTGCATCCGCCGAAGCCAGCAGTGTCGCGCCCTGTGAGGTGCTGGACGGGTTCAGTAGCCCGACTGGAATCCAGACGAAGCGGGCCTGCGATTTCAACGGCTTGGCGGCATCCCAGAGCGAGCCGCAGTGCGGGCATTGCGCATCGAAAAACACATAGACCGTGCGGGCGCTCATGGTGCTGCCTACCGAGAACCCACCAGCCTCTGCCGCGATCACCGACAGCGACACGGGCTCGGAGGTCTTCGAGGCGGCAGGCGCTGGCGCGTCCTTGCAGCCCGCCAGCAGGGCCAGTGAGGCGACGGCAGCGATCAGCCAGCGCAGGGGGCGTGGTGAACGGGCAGCGGAAAAATTGGGAAAAGCGGAAAAGAAGTCAGAGGCAAGTGTGTGCATGGCTCGATTGTCTCCGCACTTCAAACGTCCTCATCGGCGCAAGCCCTTTGCAGGCCCTTGAAGCTTGAGGTGCCATCAACCCGCGCGCAGTGCAGCCCGCAGTTGTGCGCCAATCTCGGGCTTGTCGGCAAACGGATCGGTCGGATTGCGCGCCTGCAGAACGTCCTCCAGCCGGGTCTGCACCGACTGGATGGCCTTCGGATGGCTGTAGATGTAGAACTGGTTGCTGACCACCGCGTCAAACACGCGCTGCGCCACGTCGGCGGCAGTGACCTTGCCCGAGCTTACCGCCTTGCCGGTCATGGCCTGCTGGATCATCTGGCTGCGGGTGGGCTTGTCACCCTGCAGCTCGGCTGGGCGGTTGCGGTGGCTGTCGCCAATGCCAGTGGCCACAAAAAACGGACACAGCACCGAAGCGCCCACCTGGTCGGTGACGAGGCTCAGGTCCTGGTACAGCGTTTCACTGAGCGACACCACCGCATGCTTGCTCACGTTGTACACGCCCATGTTGGGCGGATTCAGCAGGCCCGCCATGCTGGCGGTGTTGACGATGTGGCCCTGCCACTCGGGGTCTTTGCCGGCGGCTTCCAGCATCATGGGCGTGAAGATGCGCACGCCGTGCACCACGCCCATGACGTTGACGCCCAGCACCCATTCCCAGTCCTTGACGCTGTTCTCCCAGATCAGCCCACCGGAGCCCACCCCGGCGTTGTTGAACACCAGATGCGGCGCGCCAAAGCGTTCCAGCACGGCGCGGCCCATGGCCTCCATCTGGGAGGCGCTGGAGACATCCAGGCGAAACGCCAGAACCTCGGCCCCCGCCGCTTTAATTTCTGCTTCGGCTTTGTCGAGCGCGTCCTGTTGCACGTCGACCAGCACCAGGTTCATGCCCAGCCGCGCACCCAGCCGGGCGCACTCGAGGCCGAAGCCGGAGCCTGCGCCGGTCAGCACGGCGGTCTTGCCTTTGAAGTCAGTGATCATGGTTACTTTCTCTGAATAGTCATGTGGCTCGAAGCATCTCGATGTGCGGAATGCCGTCTTCGATGTAGGGCTCGCCGTCGGGCACAAACCCATGTTGCCGGTAAAACGATTCGAGCCGAGCCTGCGCGCCAATCCGGATGGGCTGCACGCCCCACTGGCTGTGCAAGCTGGCGATGGCCTGACGCATCAGCACATGGCCTGCGCCCTGCCCGCGTGCCGATGCATGGGTGACTACCCGGCCGATGCTGGCCTCGCGGTACTTCACGCCTGCTCCAAAGCAGCGCGCATAGGCGACAAGAGGCGCATCGGGCGTTACGCCCTGCCGTCCTAGCAGGTGCATGGCTTCTGCATCGGCACCATCCATGTCCTGGAACACACAGGTCTGCTCGACCACAAACACGGCGCTGCGCAACTGCAGCACCTCGTAAAGTTCCGCCGCGCTCAATGAGTCAAAAGCGACAAACTGCCATGCCATAGAACTCATGCGGCAGCAGTGGCCTTCAGGGCATAACCGATGCGCGGGAAGTGCACATGCACCGTGCCGGCGCGGTCATCGGTACGGCGCAGCGTGTAATGCATGCGGGTGGCGGCCAGCAGCTCACCCTCGGTCGGCTCCGGACCAAAGTTCTCGCTGGTGATGACCACCCGGCTGCCGAGCGCAATGCCATGATCGTCCTGAAAGGCATCGCCAGACAACGCCGCAGGCGTGGCGGCTGCGGCCACAGCAATCGCGCCACTGGCAGACAGATCCTCCATGGTGCCGTGGCCCAGCGCAGCGACGCGGTCCATCCACTCCAGCACCAGCGGTGTGGCGTTGAAGATGTCGGCCACGGCGGGCGTGCGGACCCGGGTGAACCACAGCGGGTGGTACATCGAGAAGTCGGCAATGCTGGGGGTCTCCCCCAGCAGGAAAGGATGCTCGCCCAGCATGTCGGAAATGCGGCGCAGGTAGGAGCGGTAGCCGGCAGCGGCGTCGGCGGGCCGAATGCGCGGCATGCCAGCGCTCATGGCCTTGCGGTCCTCACCAAAGGCGCGTGCCGCTTCGGGGCCGGCCTTCTCAAAGAGTTGCGCAAAGCCCTTGGGCTGCGTGCTGTAGGCCATGGCCGTCCAGAACAATGTGTTGTCGGCCCAGTGCGCCAGCGTGCGCGACAGGCCCTTGGCATGGGGCGGGTACAGCGCAGGCTCGGGCTGCAGGTGTTCCAGCACATCGCAAATCAGTGCGGTGTCACAGTAAATGTCGGCGCCAATCTGCAGCACCGGCGTCTTGCGGTAGCCGCCCGTCAGCGCCACCAGATCGGGCTTGGGCATCACCGAGGGGATGATCACCGACTTCCACGCCAGCTTTTTCGCGCCCAGTACCAGACGGATTTTTTCAGCGAACGGTGACAGCGGGTAATGGTGAAGAATCAGATCGGGCATGGAGGTCTCCAGTGAACGGGGGCGAGAAGTTTCAAGTCGGCGGCCATCAGATCAGCTTGACCAACTAAATCAGCTTGACCAGTTGCTTGCCAAAATTGCGACCCTTGAGCAGGCCGAGAAACGCCTCGGGTGCGTTTTCCAGCCCGTGAGCCACGCTCTCACGCGGCCGCAGCTTTCCGGAGCCCACCAGGGCGCCGAGCTCTTTCAGCGCTTCGGGCCACACCTCCATGTGCTCGCTGACGATGAAGCCCTGAATCTTCAGGCGGCTCAGGAGAATCAGCGAAGGCTGGGTCAGCGGCACCGGCTTGCCGTCGTAGCCGGCGATCATGCCGCACAGCGCAATGCTGCCAAATGCATTCATGCGGGGCAGCACGGCGTCGAGCACCATGCCGCCGACATTCTCGAAGTGGCCGTCGATTCCATCCGGGCAGGCATCCTGTAGTGCGCTGGAGAGCGACAAGGCATTGCCGTGCTCCCGGTAATCAATGCAGTCGTCAAATCCCAGCTCGTTCACCACATAGGCGCATTTGTCCGGGCCACCGGCCACGCCCACCACCCGGCAGCCGCGCGCCTTGGCCAGCGCACCGAGCGCACTGCCGACGGCGCCTGAGGCCGCGCTGACCGTGATGGTCTGGCCCGCTTTGGGCTCAATGATCTTCACCAGGCCGTACCAGGCCGTCACACCCGGCATACCGACCGCGCCAAGGTAATGCGACAGCGGCACATGGGTGGTATCGACCTTGCGCAGAGCGCCCGGCTGGTCGGCATTGACCACGCTGTACTGCTGCCAGCCGCCCATGCCAACCACCCTATCGCCCGGCTCAAACTTCGGCGAGCGGCTTTCAATCACCTCGCCAGCCGTGCCGCCCTGCATCACCTGGCCCAGTGGCTGTGGCGCGGCGTAGCTTTTGCTCTCACTCATGCGGCCACGCATGTACGGGTCCAGGCTCAGGAAGTGGTGGCGCACCAGCACCTGGCCCTCTTTCAGCTCCGGGGTATCGCTGGAGACCAGCATGAAGTTGCTGGCGGCCGCTTCGCCCATGGGGCGGTTGTCGAGAAGAATCTGCTGATTGATGGGCATGGGAGGTTCCGGTAAGGGCGGTGGTCAGTCGGTTGAAATCTTGCCGGTATTGCTACCGCTTGGGGACTCTGCGGGCCGGCGCTTGACGTACTTGAAGGTACCGGTCGAATGTGCGCAGGCCTGGCCGGCCGCATCAAACAGCGTGGCCTCGGTAAACGCCAGCGTCGCGGTGCGATGAATCAAGTGGCCCTTGCCGGTGAGTTTGCTGCCGTCGCCGGGCGCTGGCCGCATGAAGCTGGTTTTCATCTCGATGGTGACCACGCCCATGTCTTTCTGCACGCTGCGGGCGGCCGTGGCCATGGTCACATCGAGCAAGGTCATCACCGCCCCCCCATGCGCGACAGCAAAGGAGTTGAGATGCTCGGGTTTCGGTGTGTAGCCCAGTTCCGATTCGCCGCCCTCAAACACGTCCAGCGTGAAGCCCAGGTGGGTGACAAAGGGAATTTCGGCGCCGAAGTTCGGGTCAAACATAGTGCTCAACCACCTGTGATCACGCTGACACCACCATCCACCGCCAGCCACTGGCCGGTGATGTGCTTGCCGGCATCAGACGCGTACAGCACGCACAGGCCCTTGAGGTCTTCGTCATCGCCAAGCCTGCCCAGTGGTGCGTGCGAAGCCAGTTTTTCCTCGCCCAGGGCCTTGAGCGTGCCCACCGTCATCCGGCTCGGGAAGAAGCCCGGGCAGATGGCGTTGACGGTGATCTGGTGCTGGCCCCATTCGCAGCCCAGCGCACGGGTGAAGTTGATGACCGCGCCCTTGGAGGTGTTGTAGGCGATGGTGGTCATTTCGCGGGGGTTGCCGCCCAGACCGGCAATCGACGCCACATTGATGATGCGGCCCGACTTGCGCGGAATCATGCTGTGCTTGGCGATGTGCTGCGACAGGATGAAGTAGCCACGGATATTGAGATTCATCACCTTGTCCCAGGCCTCGACCGGATGATCTTCCGCCGGTGCGCCCCACGCGGCGCCGGCGTTGTTGACCAGGATATCGACATGGCCAAAGCGCTTGATGGTTTCGTCGGCCAGCGCGCGGATGTCAGCCTCCTTGGCACAGTCGGCAGCGATCCAGTCGACATCAATGCCGGCAGCCTTCAGCACCGCGGCCGACTCCTGCAGGTCTTCGGCCTTGCGCGAACTCAGCATCACGCGGGCACCCGCCTCGCCCAAGGCTTGGGCCAGTTGCAGGCCGAGGCCGCGCGAGCCACCGGTGACGAGCGCCGTCTTTCCACGCAGGTCAAACAGTTGCTGGATGGTTCGGGTCATGGGGTGTCTCCTTAAAATAATTGGGTCGGTAAGCGAGGCTGCCTCGGCGCAGCTTCGGTGGTCATTGCTGCTGCTTGATGCGGGAGCGCACGTAAATCAGCACAAAGCCAATGACAGCGACCACACCGCCACTGACCACCAGTGACCAACCCAGCGTGTCGTCGGTCCGCTGCACCGACAGGCCCAGCACCAGCGTGAGCAGGCCACCGTAAATCAACACCCAGATCAGCGCCTGCAGGCGCGCCACAAAGCGGTCACCGGCAGCGTCTGCAGAGGGTTTGAAAAAAGGCATCAGAACAACTCCTCGGGAAAATCGGCACAGGTGCGGTCGCGGTTTTCCACCACCTGCAACCAGGCACCGATTTTCGGCAGTTCGTAGTGATAGAAATAGCGCAAGGCCCCTAGTGTGCCTGCCCCGGAAGACCTCGCCGCTGATGTGCCCGCCGCCGACGTGCCCGCCACCAGCGCCACATCCAGCCAGATCCACGCCAGCACGGTGTGGCCGAAGGCCTGCATGTACGGCACGGCATTGGCCAGTGCGTCACCCGGCACGCCGGTGGCCCACGCGGCCTTGGTGGCGCTGCCCACGTGCTGCAGTGCTTTGCCGAGCGCGTTGGCATGGGCAGCCAGTTCGGGCACCTGGATGGCGCGTTCAATGGTGCTGTTGATGCGGCCCGCCAGCAGCTTGAGGCCCTTGCCGCCTTCCATCACCACCTTGCGGCCCAGCAGGTCCATCGCCTGAATGCCGTGCGTGCCTTCGTGAATCATGTTCAGGCGGTTGTCACGCCAGTACTGCTCGACCGGAAAATCACGCGTGTAGCCATAGCCGCCGTGCACCTGGATCGCCAGTGAATTGGCCTCCAGGCACCACTCGCTGGGCCAGCTCTTGGCAATCGGCGTCAGCACCTCCAGCAGCAGGCGGGCTTCGTCGGCCGCTTCGGCTGCTGCGGTGTGGTGCTCGTCGACCAGCCTTGCGCAGTAAAGCTCCAGCGCCAGAGCGCCCTCGCAATAGGCTTTTTGTGCCAGCAGCATGCGCTTGACGTCGGCGTGTTCAATGATCCGGCTCTGCGGTGCAGAGGGGTCTTTGCCCGCGCCGGTGATGGGCCGACCCTGTGGGCGGTTCTTCGCATACTCAAGGCTCGCGTGGTAGCCCGCCATGCCCAGCATGGTGGCGGCCATGCCCACACCGATGCGGGCCTCGTTCATCATGTGGAACATGCAGCGCAGGCCTTCATGGGGCTTGCCGACCAGATAACCCACAGCGCCTGCGAGCCCGTCCACGGGGTACTTGCCTTCGCCAAAATTCAGCAGCGTGTTGGTGGTGCCGCGCCAGCCCAGCTTGTGGTTCAGGCCCGCCAGCGCTACATCGTTGCGCACGCCGGTGAGTTCACCCTGCGGGTTCACCATCTTCTTGGGCACAATGAACAGCGAAATGCCACGCGTGCCGGGAATCAGCTTTCCATCAGGCCCCGGAATCTTGGCCAGCACCAGATGAATGATGTTTTCCGTCAGCTCATGCTCGCCAGCGGAAATCCACATCTTGTTACCCTTGAGCCGGTAGCGTGGGCCCAGCGGGTCGGACTCAAAATCATCGCCGTCTGGCACAGCGCGCGTCATCACGTCGCTGAGCGACGACCCGGCCTGCGGCTCCGACAGGCACATGGTGCCAGAGAAGCGCCCCGAGAATTCATGCCGCGCAAACGCTTCTTTCTGCGCATCGGTGCCATGCACCATCAGCAGATTGGCATTGCCGGTGGTGAGCATGCCAGAGCCGATGCTGACCGACGCCATCGCAAAAAAGGCGTTGGCGGCGGATTCGATGATGTAAGGCAGCTGCATGCCGCCCATGTCGTAGTCCTGCGCTGCGCTGAGCATGCCGGATTCGGCATAGGCCTTTTGTGCGTCGCGCGTGGCCTGCGGCAGGATGACTTTTTCCCCGTCGAAATGCGGCTCCTGCGTGTCGACCGTGCGGTTGAACGGCGCGTACTTCTCGCGCGCAATCCGCTCGCAGGTGTCCAGCACTGCGTCAAAGGTGTCCTTCGAATGGTCTGCGAACCGTGCGCGCTGGTTCAGTGACTCGGCGTCGAGCCACTGGTACAGCAGGAAATCAATCGTGGAGCGAAGCGACATGAATCCCTGTTCCTTATGTAAAAACCAGCTCGCTGTCTGACCTGTGGCTTGGCCAGTGCCTGCGCGGAACCGGCTTTGCCGGGCTGCAGCTGGCGTCCCTCTCCACCCTTTATGTGGGATGACGCCGCAGGCGGCGCAGGGGGGAACTACAGAACTTCAAAAATACCCGCAGCCCCCATACCACCGCCAATGCACATGGTCACGCACACCCGCTTGGCACCGCGGCGCTTGCCTTCGATGAGCGCATGGCCCGTCAGGCGCTGACCGGTCACGCCGTAGGGGTGGCCAACGGCAATCGCGCCGCCGTTCACATTGAGTTTGTCCATCGGAATGCCCAGCTTGTCGGCGCAATACAGCACCTGCACGGCAAAGGCTTCATTGAGCTCCCACAGGTCGATGTCGCTGACCTTCAGGCCCAGCTTGGCCAGCACCTTGGGGATGGCAAACACCGGGCCGATGCCCATTTCGTCGGGCTCGCAACCGGCCACGGCAAAGCCGAGAAAGCGGCCGAGGGGTTTCAGGCCCTTCTTCTCGGCCACGGTTTCGTGCATCACCACCACGGCGCCGCCGCCGTCAGAGAACTGGCTGGCGTTGCCAGCGGCGATCACACCGCCGGGAATGGCGGGCTTGATACCGCTGATGCCTTCCTTGGTCGTGCCTTCGCGAATGCCTTCGTCCTTGCTGACGGTGACCTTCTTGGTGATCAGGCCCATCACCGGGTCGGCCACGCCGGCCATCACGGTGATCGGTGCGATTTCGGCTTCAAAGACACCTGCAGCGAGGCCCGCCGTGGCTTTTTGCTGGCTCAGGGCGCCGTACTCGTCCATGCGGTCGCGCGAGATGTTGTAGCGCTTGGCCACCTGCTCGGCGGTCTGCAGCATGTTCCAGTAGATCTCGGGCTTGTTCTTGGCGAGCCAGGTGTCCTGCAGCATGTGGGTGTTGGCCTCCTGCTGGACGCAGGAAATGCTTTCGACGCCACCGGCCACATAAATGTCGGCCTCCCCCGCAATCACGCGCTGCGCCGCAGTGGCAATGGTCTGCAGGCCTGAGGAGCAAAAACGGTTGATCGTCATGCCGGACACCGTGACCGGGCAGCCGGCGCGCAGGGCAATCTGGCGGGCGATGTTGGAGCCGGTCGCGCCTTCAGGCGTGGCGCAGCCGATGATGACGTCGTCCACCTCGGCGGCCTCGATGCCGGCGCGCTGGATGGCGTGCTCGACGGCGTGGCCGCCCAGCGTGGCGCCGTGCGTCATGTTGAAAGAACCCTTCCAGCTCTTGGCAAGCGGGGTGCGGGCGGTGGAAACGATTACGGCTGAGGTCATGGAATTCTCCGGTGTCTGGGGTGTAGGGCAACGCGAGGTATTGCGATGTCAGGTCGACTGGTTGAAGGTCTTGCCCTCAGCTGCCAAGCGTGCCAGCAGCGGCGCTGGCTGCCAGAATTTGGCGTCGTCCAGCGGATTCTTCGCAAAGCGCTTCATGCTCTCCACGACGTTGAAGAGGCCTACCTGGTCGGCGTACAGCATCGGGCCGCCGCGGTGAATCGGGAAGCCATAGCCCATAAGGTACACCATGTCGATGTCGCTGGCCTTGGAGGCAATGCCCTCTTCCAGAATATGCGCCGCTTCATTGACCAGCGCATAGACCAGACGCTGCACGATTTCCTCGTCAGAAATCTTGCGCGGCGTGATGCCGAGGCTCTTGCGGTGCTCTTCAATCATCTGCACCACTTCCACATTGGGAATGGCGTCGCGCTTGCCGGGCACATAGTCGTACCAGCCGGCGCCGGTTTTCTGGCCAAAGCGGCCTTTTTCACACAGCAGGTCGGCGGTTTTGCTGTATTTCATGTCTGGCTGTTCAACCGCGCGGCGCTTGCGGATGGCCCAGCCGATGTCGTTACCCGCCAGGTCACCCATGCGGAACGGGCCCATGGCAAAACCGAATTTCTCGATGGCCTTGTCCACCTGTGCTGGTGTGCAGCCTTCGTCCAACAGAAAACCGCCCTGCCGGCCGTACTGCTCGATCATGCGGTTGCCGATGAAACCATCGCACACGCCGGATACCACCGAGGTTTTCTTGATCTTCTTGCCCAGTGCCATCACGGTGGCCAGCACGTCCTTGCCGGTTTTGGCACCGCGCACCACTTCCAGCAGCTTCATCACGTTAGCCGGGCTGAAGAAGTGCGTACCAATCACGTCCTGTGGGCGCTTGGTGAAGGCGGCGATCTGGTTCACGTCGAGCGTCGAGGTATTGGAAGCCAGAATGGCGCCCGGCTTCATCACACGGTCCAGTTCCTTGAAGACTTTCTCCTTGACGCCCATGTCTTCGAACACGGCTTCAATCACCATGTCGGCGTCTTTCAGGTCGTCGTAGCTCAGCGTGGTGCTCAGCAGGCTCATGCGCTGCTCGTATTTGTCCT
>CALSAU010000027.1:0-12697 GCA_943372985.1 Polaromonas sp. YR568
TGGCGGCGCTGGGGCCTGCGGGCATTGACCTCAACTTTGGCTGCCCGGCGGCTGTGGTCAACCGCCACGGCGGTGGCGCGATGCTGCTGGACCACCCGGATACCATTGCCGCCATCGTGAGCGCAGTTCGCCGCGCCGTGCCTGCGCACCTGCCGGTGTCGGCCAAGATGCGGCTCGGTTACCACGACGACTCGCGTGCCGAAGAATGCGCGCTCGCCATTGCCAGTGGCGGCGCCGACGAGCTGGTGGTGCATGCCCGCACCAAAGCACAGGCCTACCGGCCACCCGCGTACTGGGAGCGCATTGCCGACATCCGCGCGGTGGTGAAGATTCCGGTGGTGGCCAATGGCGAGATCTGGACGGTCGATGATGCCCGCCGGTGCCGAGAGGCGTCGGGCAGCAACATGCTGATGGTGGGCCGCGGTGCGGTGATGAACCCGGGTTTGGCGCAGGCTATTCAGGCAGATATGCGGGGTGATGTCACTCAGGCCAGCAGCGGAATCACCTGGGCCCAACTGCTGCCGTTGATTGCTGACTTCTGGCACATCGTCTGCACCCGGCTGGATGCGCGATCACGCGCCGGGCGCCTCAAGCAGTGGCTCAACTTTTTGCGGCGGCACTTCCCCGAGGCTGAAGTCGCCTACCAGCAACTCAAGACCATCAACAACACTGCCGTGATTGACGAGTGGCTGGCTTCATCGTTGGATTCTTCGCTGGCGCTATCCCGCCGTACCGAGTCTGCCCCGCAGCGCGTCAGTGCAGCGTCATCGGCAGCGATGTCGTCTTGACGCGCACCACCGCCGGCCTTACTTCGTAGGGTACCGTGCCCCGGCCGGTGATGGCTGCCGCAATCGTGCGAGCCTGCCGTGCAATCGGTTCAATGAAACGGCTGGCCTGCCCGCCCACAGTGATGCAGTCGCCCATGGCGTGAATGCGCGGGTGGCTGGTGCGCAGCGTATCGGGCTCGACGGCGATGCCCTGGTCCCAGGCCAGCCCGGCCGTTTCGGCTAGCCGGCTGGGCGTTTGCAGGCCGGTGGCGGCGATCACCTGATCGGCAGAGAACGTCTGGCCGCTGTCGGTGGTGACAACATAGCGCTGGCCTTCACGCACCACACGGCTCACCTGCACACCACCCACAAAGCGGATCGGCAGTGTCTGCCATGCTTCCATCAGTTTGGTGCCGGCCTGCGCGGCCGTCCAGCGTGACAGCGGTTCGGACTGTGTGTCCAGCAGCGTGATGTGGTGGCCGCCGAGGGCCAGGTCGTTGGCCAGCTCGCTGCCGATCAGGCCAGCGCCGACGATCAGCACATCGCGTGAGGTCTGCCCCAGCGCGCTGCGCAGCTTGAGATAGGCATCGAGGTGGTTGATGCGCCAGCACAGCGCAGCGGGCAGCGATGGTGGCAGCGCTGGCTGCGCGCCATGCGCCAACACCAGGTTTTGGTAAGGCAGCGTGCCGCGCGTGGTGCGCAGCGTATGGGTGTCGGCACACACGCGCACCGCGTGGGTGTGGGCCAGCAGACGCACCTGCAGGCGGCGCGCGGCAGCGGGGCCGGTTTCGCGGACCATGGCGGTGGGCGTGAGCGAGCGCGCCAGCGCAACCGAGAGCAGGGGTTTGTCGTACACATCGCCCGAACAGGCGGTGACGATGGTGATGGGCAGCGTGGCATCGGCGGCGCGCAGCTGCTCGGCCAGTTGCCAGCCTGCGCGGCCTGCGCCGACGATCACCGTGCCCGCCTGATGCCGGCGTGCTGAGACGGCCGGCCGTGTGCTGCCACCACCTTGCAGCGAGGCGCGCAGCTCTTGCGCTGACGGTGGGGTGTAAGGGGAGAAATCGGCTTTGGTCACGCCGCAGAGCGGGCAGGCCCAGTCGCCCGGAATGTCTGCGAAGCGCGTACCGGGTGCCAGGCCGCTGTCAGCGTCGCCCTCTGCTTCGTTGTAGATCAGGCCGCAGGCATCGCAGATGAACTGAAGCCAAGGCTGTTCAGCGGCTGTCGTCATGCTGGCGACTCTTCAGCGCTCAGCCGCGCAATCTCTTTTCGCAGGTGCTTGATGGCCGGTGTGACGATGGCCACGAAGTGCGATTCGCGCACCCGGCGCTGCACTGCCGAGCTGAGCAGGTAGCCGCGTGCGCCCTGGTGCATCAGCGCCGATTGCGCCGCACGCAGGGCCAGCTCGGCGCTGTGGGCGCGGGCATCGAGCACGTCGATCACAAACGCGTTGGAGGTGTCAAACGGTGTCTTAGCGAGCACCATGATGCGTTCTGTCAGCGCGTCCAGTTCGGCCTGCAGCGTGTCGGGCCGGTCGTCGAGAAACTGGTTGACGTGGCCGAGCTGAGCTTCCACAGCCCAGATGGAATCAATCGCGCCCTGCGTCACGCCCAGCGCCCAGCCGCATTGCAGCATCACGAAGGCGCCGCGAATGCGGCCGATCAGCGGCTTGGCCGGGTCGGCAATGATGTCGTCGGCCCCCACAAACACATCGGTCAGGCGCAGTGCGTAGGTGCCCGTGCCTTCCATCGCCGAGAAGCTGGGGCAGTTCTTCAGCTCCACGCCCGGTGCGTTACAGCGCAGCATGAACATCAGCTCGCGTGATGGGCTCAAGGCGTTGCCAGCCTCATCGACCACGCCCGCGATGGCGCCGCAGTAATGGTCGGCGCCGAGGTGGCTCACCCACGGCAACGCGCCGTTGACGATGTAGCCACCATCCACCGGCGTGGCTTTGAGCAGCCAGCTCTCAATCTGCGCGTAGCTCTTCATCGGGTTGGAGAGCGCGGTGCCGCCCAGCGTGGCGCCGCTGGCGTGCCGCTTCAGCGCGTCACCCATCAGGGCTGGGTTGCCCGAGGCTTCCATGTACAGGCCGCACACCGCGTGGCACCACACCATGAAGCCGGTGGCACCGCACACGCGGGCCACCTCCGACATGGCGCGAAGCGTCATGCCGTAATCGCCAGTGCCGTGGGGTGCATTCAAGTGGGCACTCATGCCACCCAGCGCGCCCAGTTGCTGCAGCACTTCTTGCGGGTAGCTGCCCTTGTCGATGGCTTCTGCCTGCTGCTGCAACGGCCCCTGGGCCACTTCGCGCACAGCGGCCAGCAGGGCGTCTGCAGCCAGCGGCGGGGTGCTGGTCACTTCGCGGGGCAGGTCGGCTGGGTTCATCAGAAGTCCTTGGATGTGGGCTGTTGGGGTTGCGATGGTGTTGAGCGAGCTGCCGATCACTCGGCCATGCTGATCTCAAACGGAATCGGGTTGCGCATGCTGTTGGCCACCGGCGAATAGAAGTTGGCGTGCTGCACGATTTCATCGAGCACTTCGCGAGAGGCATCGCCTTCCACAATGACCTTCACGCGAATCGCCTGGAAGCCCATCTCTGGCCCTGTTTTGGCGAGTGCGCCGCCGGCACCCCAGGCAGCGGGATTGCCAATGTCACCTTCCATCAGCACTTCAAGGCGCGTGAGCTTGACCTGCTTCCACGTGGCCACGGCCGTGATGCCCACCGCCAGGCAACCGCCCAGGCCCGACAGCACAATCTCGCCGGGGGCAGGTGCGGTGTCTTCGCCGAACAGATGCAGCGGCTCATCGACCACCACCGGCGTGTGCTTGCCCACGGTGCTGAGCGAGCGGTATTGCCCTTCCATCACGGTGTGGACCTTGTTCGTGCCGCGGCTGTTGGGGTTGTTACGGCCTTTTTCGGCAAAGGCCAGCAGGCCGTCGCGGTCGATGGGGCGCAGATAGCTTTTGCCGGTCTTGATAGTTTGTACTGCGTCGGGGGCGAGGGTGGCGGTATCGGACATGGTGTCTCTTTCTAGTGAACGGTCAGGGTGAGCATTCAGGGTGAACGTGAAAAGTCAGTTGAGTGCTCCACCTCACGCCATGGACTGACGAGCAGACCATGGCGTGGGCGTAACGATCAACTGGCGAAGACTCAGGCCGCGCGCGCCATTGGCGCCGACATGCTGCTGGGCACGGTGGGCAGGCCAGTCTCGATGGGCAGCGCTGGGTCGCGCGACCACTCGTTCCATGAACCGAAGTACATGCGCACGTCCTTGAAGCCAGCTTGTTTCAGGGCCAGGAAGGTGTTGGACGCGCGTGCGCCCTTGAAGCAGTAGAGGTACACGGTGTCGTCTGGCGTGATGCCGGCAGTGGCGCATTCAGCGCGCACTTCGTCGGCCGACTTGAACACCGGGCCCTGTGGCGACGGCTTCATGAAGCGGTACCACTCCAGCCACTTGGCGCCGGGCAGGCGGCCCTTGCGCGGGGCGAAGTCCTTGCCGTATGGAGAGGAGCTGTCACCAATCCACTCATCGACATCGCGCACGTCCATCAGCACGGTGTCGGTGCCGAGGGCGCTCTTCACGTCTTCGAGGGTGACCATCACGTCTGTGGCGGGCAAGTCGGCGGGGAAGGTGGCCGCTACCGGCGTGGCAGCGGTGGTGGAAACAGGCAGGCCAGCGGCTTTCCATGCAGAGAAGCCGCCGTTGAGCACGCGCACCTTGGGGTAGCCGAGCCAGGTCAGCAGGTAGTAGCCGCGGCAGGACTGACCGTAGCCGCTGTTCATCGAGTCTTCGTAGAACACTGCGGTTTCTTCGCCCGACAGGCCCACGCCGCCCAATGCGGTGGCAAAGCTTTCCTTCAGCGCCTTCAGGCCTTCGGGCGTGGAGGTGGCGAGGTAGGTGAAGATTTCGCGCAGGTTGACCGCGCCTTCGATGTGACCGGCGGCGTAGGTGTCTGCGTCGCGGGTGTCGATGATGACCACGGGCTCTGCGCCTTTGAGGGCCAGGAGCTGGTCAGGTGAAATCAGGATAGGGGATTCAAGTGCGTTGGCCATGGTGTCCTCGGTAGGTTGCAGGCGGGTTGCCTGTACCTCTTATCGCAACAGGTGTGCCATGACCGGTGCCAGTGCTTGAATACTTGATGAAATCTTCCGTTAGCCTTTTACTGACTATCTTCGGCGCTACCTAAAAAATAGCAAACCACGTAAGTCAGTGCCTGCTTCATTTGCGTTCATTGCGCGTGTGGACGACAGCTTGTCGCCACTGTGTCGACAATTTGTCGGACTTTGTGAGGACGCGCAGGCCTCAGCGCAGCCCGGCCTTGCGCAGGCGGTAGCTGTATTGCCGTACTGTCAGCCCCAGGCTTTGCGCTGCCCGAGACTGGTTGCCGCCGTGGGCCTGCAGGGCCTGCTGCAGCGCGTCGCTGCTGTGCGAGCCGACGCTGATGTAGTCCCGCACCAATGCTGCGGGTGGCATGGCTGGTGGTGCTTGTCGCGGCGCATTGGCGGTTTCCGCAACGTCCTTGCCATCCTGCTGCAGAAAGCGTTTGAGCGCAGCCTCGTTCACCACGGTCTGGTCCGACAGCAGCACCAGCCGCTCGATCAGGTTGCCCAGCTCGCGGATGTTGCCCGGCCAGTCGTGCAGCGTCAGCAGTTGAAGCGCTTCGGGCGCCAGGTTCACATTGCGTTCGTGGGCCTGGTTGGCGCGGTTGAGGAAATGCAGCGTCAATGCCGGAATGTCATCGCGCCGCTCGCGCAGCGAGGGCAGGCGGATCGGGATCACATTCAGGCGGTAATACAAATCCTGCCGGAAGCGGCCAGCCTGCACGTCGGCCGACAGGTCGCGGTGGGTGGCGGCCACCAGACGCACATTGACCTGCACCTCGCGCCGGCCGCCCAGGCGCACCAGCGTGCCCTCCTGCAGCGTGCGCAGCAGCTTGGACTGCATGGCCAGTGGCAGCTCGCCGATCTCGTCAAGAAAAATCGTGCCGCCATCGGCCTGCTCGAACCAGCCGGGGCGCGCACCGCTGGCGCCGGTGAAGGCGCCGCGTTCATGGCCGAACAGTTCGGATTCAAACAGCGACTCGGGAATCGCCGCGCAGTTGACCTTGATGAACGGCTGGTCTCGCCGACCGCTGGCCAGGTGCACGGCGCGTGCGAACAGTTCCTTGCCGGTGCCTGATTCGCCCAGCAGCAACACGCTCACGGTGGCCTGCGACACCTGCTCCAGCTCGGTCAGCGCGCGCAGCAGGGCGGGGGAACTGCCGACCAGCCCGTAGCGCGTGGTTTTGGTTTCAAGTTGCTGCGCCAGCAGGGCGTTGTGGCGCTGCAGGCCGCTGGTTTTTTCGTCCACCAGCTGATGCAGTTGCAGCAATTGCCCGGCCAGCGTGGCCAGCACGCGCAGCAGCGCCAGGTCGTCATTCAGGTGGCGCTGGCGGCTGCGGATGCGGTGGCAGGCCAGCACGCCGATGGGCCGACCGTTCACCTCGATGGGCAGCGCGAGAAAGGCGACGGTCTCGGGCGGCAGGTGCTCGCGGCTGACAGCACGGAAGAGGAATTGCGGCTCGCGGTCGATGTCCTGCACGATCACCGGCTGCCCGGTGGCCAGCACGCAGCCTGTCATGCCCTCGCCCCACGCGTAGCGGCCGCGGGCGATTTCGGCGCGGGTCAGGCCGTAGGCATGGCGAATCGAGGCGGTGCGCGGCGCTGCCGGGCCCGATGCATCGCCCGCTGCCGGGCTGTCAGCCAGCACGATGCGGCCGCGGTTCAGCCCCAGCAGTTCGCTCATCAGGTGCAGCATCTCCTTGAACACCAGCTCGGGCGCCAGACTGCGCCCGACCAGCCGCATCACCTCGTGCATCAGCAGCAGCTCCTGCGCGCGCCAGTCGGTGACTGGCGGCGGGGTGGTCTGGAGCTGGGCGGCAGGCATAGCGGCCACGCTGCAAGTTCCGCGCCTGTTGTCCTTCAAGTTCGCTGCGGAACAGCGGATTGCTTACACTTTTCCCAACAAGGCGCCATTCGCGTTGCTCCACCGGCCTCACCACATGAAAAAAGACTTCAAGGGCAACAAACAGAGCCTTCCCGCCAAACCCTGCCTGGTCTGCGGCCGAACCATGACCTGGCGCAAGGCGTGGGCCAAAAACTGGGCCGAGGTGCGCTACTGCTCCGATGCCTGCCGCGCCCACAAGGGCAGTGTTCAACTTCCTGAGTCGTCTGCCCATGGCTAAACCCTCCCCCGTGCGCCAACTGGTTGTGGTGCTGGGCGACCAGCTTGACGCGCAATCCAGTGCCTTCGAAGGTTTCGACCCGGCGCTCGACGTGGTGTGGATGGCCGAGGTGGCCGAGGAATCCACCCACGTCTGGTCGGCCAAACAGCGCATCGCCCTGTTTCTGAGTGCCATGCGCCACTTTGCCGAGTCGCTGCGCGCGCGCGGCTGGACGGTGCACTACACCCGACTGGACGACAAAGGCAACCGTGGCAGCCTCGCCGCAGAGTTGACCCACGCCATCGAGACCCTGAAGCCCGAACGCCTTGTGATGACCGCCCCCGGCGACTGGCGGGTGCTGCAGGCGCTGCGCGGCGTGTCGGCCGCCACCGGCAAGGCGCTGGACATTCGCGACGACCTGCATTTCTTCAGTACCGTGCGCGACTTTGCCGCCCACGCCAAAGGCCGCAAGCAGTTGCGGCTGGAGTACTGGTACCGCGAGCTGCGTACCAAAACCGGCATCCTGATGGACGCGGGCAAGCCGGTCGGCGGTGAGTGGAACTTTGACGCGGACAACCGCGAGTCCTTTGGCGCCAAGGGCCCGGGCGAGTTGCCGCCCCGCAGCGCCTTTGCGCCGGACGCCACGACGCAGGAAGTCATCGCGCTGGTCAATACCCGCTTCGCCAGCCACCCCGGCACGCTCGATGAATTCGGCTGGCCCGTGACCCGCGCGCAGGCGCTGCAGGCGCTTGAGGCTTTTGTCGCCCAGCGCCTGCCGCTGTTTGGCCAATATGAGGACGCGATGTGGCAGGGCGAGGTGTGGCTCTACCACTCGCACCTGTCGTCCTCGCTCAACCTCAAGCTGCTGACGGCGCGTGAAGTGGTCGAAGCGGCCGAGGCGGCCTACCGCTCAGGCCATGCGCCGATTGCGGCGGTGGAAGGCTTTATTCGCCAGATTCTCGGCTGGCGTGAATACGTGCGCGGCATTTACTGGACGCACATGCCGGAGTATCTGGAGCGCAATGCACTGGGCGCTGAAGCTGCATTGCCCGCGTTTTACTGGACCGCCGACACCGACATGGCCTGCCTGCGCGATGCCCTCACGCAAACGCTGCAGCACGGCTATGCCCACCACATCCAGCGGCTGATGGTCACCGGTCTTTACGCGCTGCTGTTTGGTGTGCGGCCACAGGAGGTGCATGGCTGGTACCTCAGCGTGTACGTCGATGCCGTGGAGTGGGTGGAGTTGCCCAACACGCTCGGCATGAGCCAGTTCGGTGATGGCGGCGTGATGGCCAGCAAACCGTATGCGGCCACCGGCAAATACATCCAGCGCATGAGCAACCACTGCAAGGGTTGCCGTTACGACCCGGCTGAGTCAACCGGTGCGCAGGCCTGCCCCTACACCACGCTGTACTGGGATTTCCTGATCCGCCACGAGGAGCGCCTGGCAAAGAACCCGCGCATGGCGCTGCAGGTGAAGAACATCGCACGCCTGTCAGAGCCCAAACGTGCGCTGATTCTTGAGCAGGCTGCGGCGCATCGCGCCAGTGTGAGCACGGCGGAACCCGCATGAGCAGCATGAGCGGCGACGGGCTGTTCGGACCTTTCGACGAACTGATCTTCGAACCCACACGAAATGCCGCGCAGCGCCGCATCGCTGCGGTGCGGCCTTCGGAATACGCCCGCACACGCAATGCCATCAACGGCAGCGTGTCGCGCTTGTCGCCCTACATCACCCATGGCTTTGTCACCCTGCCAGAGGTGTATCAGGGCGTGGCGCAGCGCCATGTGCTGGCGCCCGACCACAAGTTTGTGTACGAGTTGGGTTGGCGCGAATTCTTTCACCATGTGTGGGAGCAGCGCGGCGTCGGCATCCATGAGTCCCTGCACGAGGGCGTGCTGCCCGACGCAGCCTATTCGCTTGAACTGCCCGCTGACATCCGCGAGGCGCGCACTGGCGTGCCGGCAATCGATGTGGCCGTGCGTGAGTTGTATGCTACCGGCTATCTGCACAACCACGCGCGCATGTGGCTGGCAAGCTATGTGGTGCATCTGCGCAAAGTGCATTGGCATGTGGGCGCGCAGTGGCTGTATTCGCATCTGCTCGACGGCGATCTGGCCAGCAACCACCTGAGCTGGCAGTGGGTGGCTGCCACCGGCAGCAGCAAGCCCTATCTGTTCAATGCCGAGAACGTGCAGCGCTATGCGCCACAAGAGTGGCACAGCGCGGGCTCGGTGGTCGACACCTCCTATGAAGCGCTGGACCGCATCGCGCGCAGCGGCACACCAGCGCTGAAGCGCGCCACCTTTCCGCCCGAAGCAACAGAAACCGCTGAGCCTGATGTACACGCCCAGCCGCCGTCAGCGTTGGGGTTTGGGGTGCTGGATGATTCATCGGCAGCAGACATCTCGCCCTTGCTTGAAGGCAAGGATGTCTGGTTGGTGCACCCGTGGAGCTTGAGGGCGCCGCCCGCTGACTTGCCTGCCGGCACGG
Organism: Polaromonas sp. YR568; assembly: GCA_943372985.1. Lineage (GTDB taxonomy): Bacteria > Pseudomonadota > Gammaproteobacteria > Burkholderiales > Burkholderiaceae_C > Polaromonas. The sequence goes on from CALSAU010000027.1 coordinate 9,472, forward strand.
TGACGGTGTGCATGGCGCTGGCCGACTTCCACCGGCAGCAACCGTGGTCAGCATTGCGCTGGCAGTTTGTGGTGGCGCGCATGCGGGCACTGGCCCCGGATCACCTCTGCTGGTACGGCGATGCAGCGGCGGTCTCGCATGCCCTGCGCAGCGCGCGCAGCGTGTGGGTTCAGGCCGATCCACACCTGCGGCCGTGGCTGGCGCTACCGCAGGCCGGTCTTGCGCTGGCGGAGCCCGAGCCGTCGCCGCTGGTGCCGTCCACCGTTCCGCTGCGGGTATTGCCGGTTGAGCGTCTGTTCAAGCCGGTGCCACGGCTGTGCAACAGTTTTTCGCAGTGGTGGAATCGCACGGCGCTGGATGTGCCCCCTGGGGGCAGCCCCCTTTCCTGAAACTACTTACGCCGCTGCTTTCAATGCGGTACGCGCGGCCGCCAGATCCCAGCCCGCCCAGCCACAGCTTTTGAATAGCACCGGGCCGGGCGCCGAAAAGCCAGGTTGCCGCACCACATCGGCCAGGCTGGCAAAGCCGGCCACATCCAGCCCGGCCTGCAGCAGGTCGCCCGCTTCGTGCCGGGCGTCCACGGTGTCGACCACCACGGTGCCGACTTCGGCGATGTGGCGGCACAGGCCGGGTGCCAGCTCCACCATCTGCGGTGTGAAGGCGCCCACAGCGGCGATGAACACATCGTCGCGTGGCAGCGCGCTCAGCACCACGCCGCTGGCTGGCGTGCAGGTGACCACCAGCGGGCAGTCGGCCAGTGCCGCGTTCGCATCGGTGACCTCGCGTGCCACCAACCCCAGGCCCTGCGCGTGCCGCACCAGTTGCGCGGCACTGGCGCTGCTGCGCGAAACCACCCAGACCTCGCGCACACCCAGCCCTTCGGCAAAGGCGTCCAGATGGGCTTTTCCCTGAACGCCAGCACCGACGATCAGCAGCGGGCCGTCCTTGCGGGGTGCCAGCCGCTGGGCGGCCAGCAATGACACGGCGGCCGTACGGCGGGCGGTGACGGTCGGGCCGTCCAGCATCAGGCGGCGCTGGCCGGTGGCCACATCAAACACCAGCACATCACCCTGAATACTGGGCAGGCCACGGCTGCTGTTGGCCGGTGTGAAGGTGATGAGCTTGGTGATGGCGCAGTGCGCGTCCATCGCCGGCATTACGAATAAACTGCCACCCCCAGCCAGCGCCTGCACCAGCCGGGGTGGCACCTGCACGGTCGGGTCCTGCAGCAGCTGTGCGATCTCCTCGACCAGCAGCAGGTAGGGCAATCCTGCTGCCGTGAAGGCGGCGCTGCCAGGTGCGAAATCCGGCGTGGGCACGGGTGCTTTGTTCATCGCTTTGTTCATCCGCAGCATGGTAAGCCGTTTGCCATGACGCGCTTTCCGCCTACAACGCGGCGGGCTGGCGGCGGTGTTGTTTTGGCGGGCGGCCGCTTAGCATCAAGGCAACTACTCGCGAGCCTCCACCATGTTTTCTGATCACCTTGTTCCCCCCACACCCTCACGCACCCGCCAATGGCTGATTCTTGGCGCTGCGGCAGTCATGGTCTGCCAACTGGGCGCCATGGCCATGCTGGCAGACGGTCAGGTGAACAAGGCCAACACCCGTGTCGCGCTTGAAGTCGCCGAGCGTGGGCTGATGGCTGAATGCGTCGAGAAAAGCTCTGGCGCCACGCGCTACCTCTGCAATCGCCAGGACGCCGTTGAAACACTCGCTGCCCGACCCGCAGCGGGGCTAGCCAAACCCGTGCTGTCGGCCAGCAACACTTCTGTGCTGGAAGGGCTGATTCCGGCCAACCACCGAACCGGCTACAGCGCCGCCAGTTTCACGCCAGCGGTGTTGAGCACGCGTTGAAGCGTGCGCACCCCGCAGACCTCAATGCGTGGCACCCCCGCTGCGTCTGATGTCCTGCGATGTGCTCATCGCCGTGGCCACCGCCACCCGCAGGCCGCGCACCATGTCATCCAGTGGCATGCAGGGCATGCCCTGGCCCGGCAGGTAAGGCACGTGAATGAAGCCTCCGCGTACCTCAGCCGGTGGCTGTCCAGTCATCGGCTTTTTGTCTTGAGCCAGCGCATGCATCAGGCGATAGAACACATGGTTGCAGACATAGGTGCCCGCCGTCTGCGAAATCTCGGCCGCCACGCCAATGGCCTGAATCGCATCGCGCATGGCCTTGATCGGCAGGGTGCTGAAGTAGGCTGCCGGACCGCCGACCACCACAGGGCTGTCGATGGGTTGCTGCCCCTGGTTGTCAGGCTGGCTGGCATCGTCGATGTTCACCGCCACACGCTCCAGCGAGATCGCTTTGCGCCCACCGGCCTGGCCGAGACAGATCACCAGCGCTGGCTGGTGCTGCCCGATCAGTCGCTGCAACGCGTCAGCTGCCACACCAAAAACAGTCGGCAGTTCCGCCGCCACCACGGCATGCCCTTCAATCACCTCACCCTGCAGCGCCCGCACCGCCTGCCAGCTCGGGTTGATGCCCGTGATCTGACCAGCCTCGCCAAACGGCGCGAAGCCGGTCAGCAAGATGGGCGCGGTGGAACGACGTGGTGCCATGACCGGATTGTGAGTGAAACAGGCGGTGACATGCACGCCACGCCCGTGCCTGGAAGCAGTACATTGGGTTTCCGTTCTTCTGGCCTGTTGCAACGCAGGCCAGTTCGCAGCGCATCAGGCCGGCATCACCGATTCACAGACATCCATCTCGCTGAGGAGTCGCCATGAAATGGGAAGGCAATCGGGAATCCGACAACGTGGAAGACCGCCGCTCTGGCGGCGGTGGTGGCGGCTTTGGTCTGGGTGGCCGCAGCGTCGGCATCGGGACCATCGTCATCGCGCTGGTCGGGGGCTGGATCTTTGGCATCAACCCGCTGACCCTTCTCAGCATGCTCAGTGGCGGCGGCGCGCCGACGGCCCAGGTCCAGCAGGGCCCCGCGCAGCGCCCGCCGGCAGATGACCGCATGGCCAAATTTGTTTCGACCGTGCTGGCCGATACCGAAGACGTGTGGACCGACGTGTTCACCCAGGGCGGCGCCACCTACCAGAAGCCGCGCCTCGTGCTCTTTCGCGGTGCCACGCAGACCGCCTGTGGTCAGGGTCAGGCGGCCATGGGGCCGTTTTACTGCCCGGGGGATCAGAAGGTGTACATCGACCTCGGCTTTTACGAGACGCTGACCAAGCGGCTTGGCGCGCCCGGCGACTTTGCCCAAGCCTATGTGAT
>CALSAU010000028.1:0-12400 GCA_943372985.1 Polaromonas sp. YR568
GCAAAGAATAGAAACCGGACTTTTCAAGCAGGAGCCGCGGGACTGGCTTCGCCAGACCGCAGGCGGAGCGGCCCCCTCGGGGGGCAGCGCATTACGCGAAGCGAAAAGCGTGGGGGCCATATTCATATGACTTTTGCGCGCATCAGGTCGTTGGTGTTGAGGGCGCCACACAAGGTTCCTGCCTCATCCACCACCAGCACGCTGTTGATGCGGTGTTGCTCCATCAAGGCCACCGCTTCCACGGCCAGGGCATCGGCCCGTACCGTTTGTGGGTTGGGGTGCATCACCTCGCCGGCGTGGCTGCTGCGCAGGTCCACGCCTTTTTCGATCAGGCGGCGCAAGTCGCCGTCGGTGAAGATGCCGAGCACCCGCTGGCTGCCATCCACCACGGCAGCAGCGCCCAGCCCCTTGGCGCTCATCTCACGCATCAGTTCGGTGAAGTTGGTCTCCAGCCGCACCATGGGCACGGCGTCGCCGCTGCGCATCACGTCGCTGATGTGCGTGAGCAGCTTGCGGCCCAGCGCGCCGCCCGGATGCGAGCGCGCAAAGTCTTCTTCCCTGAAACCGCGCGCGTCCAGCAGCGCCACCGCGAGTGCATCGCCCATGGCCAGTTGCGCTGTGGTACTGGCCGTGGGCGCAAGGTTCAGTGGGCAGGCTTCCACCACCACGCCGCTGTCGAGCGTGACGCGCGCCTGCTTCGCCAGCGTCGATTGCAGCCCGCCGGTGATGGCCACCAAGGGCACGCCCTGCCGGTTCAGCACCGGCAGGATCACGGTGAGTTCTTCGCTCTCGCCGCTGTTGGAAATAGCGAGCACCACATCGTCGGCCGTGATCATGCCCAGATCGCCGTGGCTGGCCTCCGCAGGATGCACAAACAGGGCCGGCGTGCCGGTCGAAGCCAGCGTGGCCGCCACCTTGCGACCGATGTGACCGCTTTTGCCCATGCCCATGACGACCACCCGGCCGCGGCAGTCGAGGATCAAGGCCACCGCCTCGGCGAACTCCGGCCCCACCCGCGCGGCCAGGCCCTGCACCGCAGCGGCCTCGATGTCGAAGGTCTTTCGGGCCAAGGCCATCACCTGTGCGGCGTCGAATTTTCCTGCGTCATTCCCGGTGTGAGAGCTCATGAGGCCATTCTATCGAGGACCCATCAAGGACCCGATGGCCCTGCGAAGAGCGCCCACAACCGCAACCGCCACAGCAGGGCTCGGCTACCATCCAGACATGAGCGCACTTGAGATTACGCTGTTGTACCTGCTGGCTGCAGTGCTGGGCGTGGTGGCTTGCCGCTTCTTCAAACTGCCGCCCATGCTGGGCTATCTGGCGGTGGGCGTGGTGATTGGCCCGAACGCGTTGGCGCTGTCGCAGAACGCCGATGGCGTGCGGCATCTCGGCGAGTTCGGCGTGGTGTTCCTGATGTTTGTGATCGGACTGGAGTTCAACCTCTCCAAGCTGCGCTCGATGCGTAGGCATGTGTTCGGTCTGGGCATGCTGCAGGTCACGCTGACCATCGTGCTGGGCACCGGCGGCACGCTGTTTCTGGCGGCTGTAGCGCCGTCGCTGTGGGGCATGGGCTGGCAGACGGCGCTGGCGCTGTCGGGTGCGATCGCGATGAGCAGCACGGCCATCGTGGTCAAGCTGCTTTCCGAGCGGCTAGAGCTGGAGTCCGAGCACGGCAAGCGGGTCATGGGCGTGCTGCTGTTCCAGGATTTGGCCGTGGTGCCCCTGCTGGTGCTGATTCCTGCGCTGGGTTCGCCACCAGATCAGCTGTTTACCGCTCTGGGTATTGCCGCGCTTAAAGCCACCGTGCTGCTGGGCGTGCTGCTGACCGGCGGGCAGCGCCTGATGCGCTGGTGGCTCACGCTGGTGGCGCGCCGCAAAAGCGAAGAGCTGTTTGTGCTCAATCTGTTGCTGGTCACCCTGGCGCTGTCGTGGCTGACCGAGCGCGCCGGGCTCAGCCTGGCGCTGGGTGCGTTTGTCGCGGGCATGCTGATCTCGGAGACCGAATACAAACACCAAGTGGAAACCGACATCCGGCCGTTCCACGACGTGCTGCTGGGCCTGTTCTTCATCAGCATCGGCATGATGCTGGACTGGCGGCTGGTGCTGGAGCGCTGGCCGCTGGTGATTGTGCTGGTCACGCTGCCAGTGCTGTTCAAGCTGGGGCTGGTCACCGCGCTGGCGTGGGGGCTGGGAGCCACGGCCGGCGTGTCGCTGCGCACGGGTCTTTATCTGGCGCAGGCGGGCGAGTTCGGCTTTGTGCTGCTGTCTCTTGCGCAAGACAACAACCTCGTGCCACCGGAACTGCTCAATCCGATTCTGGCCAGCATGGTGCTGTCGATGCTGGCAACGCCTTTCATCATCATGTACAGCAACCGCATCGTGATGAAGCTGGTGGCCAGCGAATGGCTACAGCAGTCGCTGCAGATGACCACCATCGCGCGCAAATCGATCAACACCAGCAAGCACGTCATCATCTGCGGCTACGGCCGTTGCGGCCAGAACCTGGGCCATATGCTGGAGGCCGAAGGCATTCAGTACATGGCGCTGGACCTCGACCCGGACCGCGTGCGCCAGGCGGCCGCCGCCGGTGACTCCGTGGTGTTCGGCGATGCGGTGCGCCTGCAGGCACTGATGGCGGCCGGCCTGTCGCGCGCCAGCGCGGTGGTGGTGACTTACCTGGACACCGCCAGCGCGCTCAAGGTGCTGGCCAACACGCGCGCGCATGCACCGCAGGTGCCGGTGATCATCCGCACGGTGGACGACCACGACCTCGAAAAGCTGCAGGCCGCCGGCGCCACGGAAGTGGTGCCCGAGGCCATTGAGGGCAGCCTGATGCTGGCCAGTCACGCGCTGGCGCTGGTGGGTGTGCCGATGCGCCGCGTGATTCGTGTGGTGCAGGACCAGCGCGACGCGCGCTACAACCTGCTGCGAGGCTACTTTCGCGGCGCCGATGACGACACCGTGAACGAGATCGACCAGGAGCGGCTGACCACCGTGACGCTGCCGCTGGGCAGCCGCTGGGTGGGCCAGTCGCTGGGCTCGCTCACACTCGATGCCGCCGGCGTGCGCGTGGTGAGCCTGCGCCGCAGCGACGGCAAAACCCACCAGGGCGAGGAAGACGCCGCGCTGGAGGGTGGCGACACTCTGGTGCTGTCGGGCCGACCGAAGGCGCTGGCGGTGGCCGAAGAGCTGCTGCTGCGCGGCCGGCCAGCCTGACGCAAACCGGTGCTGGTCGCTGGCACCGAACAGGCGGAATAGCCCCAGACCTGCCACGCCGCAGGTCTTGCGCCATCATTTGCGGCATTGTTTCCCGCTGGACGCCATCACCTCAGAAAGAAGACGATGCAACGACGCCCCTTGCTGATCCTGCCCTTTGCCGCACTGGCCACGCCGTGGGCCGCGCAATCGCAGACTTCGCCCACTGTCGCACCAGATGTTGTCGGCCTGCTGCGCGCCGGCGGGTGCGTGCTGATGCTGCGGCACGCGCAGACCGATCCGGGCATTGGCGATCCGCCCGGGTTCTCGCTGGCGCAGTGCAGCAGCCAGCGCAACCTGAGCGCACAGGGCCGCAGTCAGGCCAGTGCCATCGGGCAGTGGTTTCGCGGCAATGGCCTGCAGCCCCGGCAGGTGTTGAGCAGCGCGTGGTGCCGATGCAAGGACACGGCCGATCTGGCGTTTGGCCGTCACACCGTACTGCCGGCGCTGGCTTCCACCTTCAACACCTCGACCGACGGCTCGCAGACGCGGGTCCTGCGCGGCTTGCTGAAAACGATTCCAGCGGGCCAGTTTGATGTGTGGGTCACCCACCAGGTGAACATCTCCGCGCTCAGCGGAGGCTATCCGGCGATGGGTGAGGGCTTCGTGCTGGGGCCCGACGCGACAATCCGGGGCCGCACGCTGTTTGCCTAGCCCCTGCCGCGCGAGGCGAGGGCTCAGTTCAAATCGCCGTACTGGGTGGTGCTGAGCGCCGGCATGGCGGGCGAGGGTGCCATTTCGGTGTCCTCAAAGCCGGTGAGCAGCGTGTAGGAGTGCGGCCCCTGCCGGGACTTGTCGGGCGCTTTGCTGGCTGCCCGTGCCGACGTTCGCTCGGGGGTGCGCTCCTGCGTCGCCCCGGCAAGCAGCGCCTTCTTGAAGGCGGCCACTTCCTCGGCTTGTATCGGCTCGTAGCGCGGTGCAGACGGTGCCTTTGCGCCTTCGGCGGGGCGCTTCATGGTGGCGATGTCGTCCATGCGCCAGTAGACGGCCGGCACCGTGATTTCAAACCGGGCCTTGGCGTGCTGGATGATCTGCGTTTCGATTTCACCGAACTTCTCGGGCTGGCTGAAACCGTGGGCCAGGTCCACCATGACCATGAACTCATTGCCGCGCGGGTCCAGCGACAGCACCTTGAACTTGTAGCCCGACGACAGCACGCCCGCGTGGGTCATGGCCTCGCGAATGGCCAGGTAGAGCTGGTCGCGCCGGGCGTGGCGCTTGAGCTTGCCGGATTCGCTGCGGGCATCGCGCTCGGGCGCCGGGCGCTCCGCCGCCGCTTCTGATGGTTTGCTGCGCTCGGCTTTTGCGTGCTTGCGGTCGCTTGTGACCGCACCCATGGCCGCGCTTTTGGCCGCGCCTTTAGCCGATGAGCGGCGGCTGGAATCGCCGGAAAGCCAGTTGAAAAAAGCCATTTTGGAGGTGTGTTCCGTGAATGCCTGCCCGGCAGGTGTGCCGGATCAAGGCGGGGCGTCAATCAAACTGTACTGCAGCAAGCGTGTGACACCATAGAGGCTGTCGGTAAAAAGTCACGCGGCGCTTCTTTCTTGCGGTGTTGGATGGCCGGTGATCTGCGGCGCTCAGGTCACGGCCACGCGTTTGGGTCGGTTGTAAAGCCGTTTGGCCATCACTGCGCCCATGGCCATTGTCAGTTCGAGTGCGATCGGGCTGTGGCGATTCGCCAGCTCCAGGAATCGGGTGGCGGTCAGGCACCACAGCTTGCATGCGGTGGAGGCCTGCACCGTCGCACTGCGCGGCATGTGGGAGAAGAAGGCCCCTTCGCCAACCACCGAACCGGCCCCCACCATGGCCATGCGCACGCGGGATTTCTCATCCTGGTAGTGAACGCTGAGCGTGCCACTTTCGATGAAGTAGAGCGTGCGGTCTTGCGCGCCCTGTTCCATCAGCACCTGCCCGCTGTTCAGCGCGAAGGGCTGCATGTAGCTGGCCAGGATTTCCCAGTTGGGCTGGCTGAGCTGACAACGCAAGGCGTCGCTGGCGTGGCAATGCGCAATGGCCTTGGCGAGCCCCTGAATGTCAAAGCGGAGGGTGGACGGCAATGGTGCGTTCATGGTCGCTGGACGATACCGGTGCCCCGGTGGCCCCGCAAGAGACGTTAACCGCCCCTTACACCTGATACAGCGCAGGCGGCTTTTGTAATCGCTGGCGTACAGACGGCAGCGCCAGCCGGCTGTGCGGTTTGTCTTCGCGCTAGGGCTCTGCGCTACTTGCCAATACAGAACTTCGAGAAAATTTCGCCCAGCAAGTCATCCGGCGTGAACTGGCCGGTGATCTCGCTCAGGTGGCCCTGCGCCTGGCGCAGGTCTTCGGCCAGCAGGTCCAACGCTGGCTGCGTTGCATCGAGTTGCTGGCTTGCCGTGTCGAGCGATTCGGCCACCCGCCGCAGGGCCTGCACGTGCCGCTCGCGGGCCATGTACACGCCCTCCGGCGCGGCCTGCCAGCCCACCACCTGCAGCAGGCGCTGGCGCAGCGTGGGCAGACCTTCGCCGGTCTTGGCAGACATCGCCACACCGTCAGCCGTGAGCGCCGCCAGGCTGGCCCGTTCGGTGGTCGGCATCTGGTCGGTCTTGTTCCAGATGTCAATGACAGGCGTGCCGCGTGGCAGCTTGGCAGCGAGCGTTGCGCGGATCTGGCCGTCGGCCTGCTGGTATTCGGGCAGGGCCTGCCGGGTCAGGTCGTGGAGGAACAGCACGGCGTTGGCGGTTTCGATTTCGGCCCACGCGCGTTCCACGCCTATTTTTTCCACCTCGTCGAGTGCGTCGCGCAAGCCGGCGGTGTCGACCACATGCAGCGGTACGCCGTCGATCTGGATCAGTTGCGCCACCTTGTCACGCGTGGTGCCGGCAATCGGCGTGACGATGGCCAGTTCGGCACCCGCCAGCGCATTGAGCAAGGAGCTCTTGCCCGCATTGGGTTGCCCGGCAATCACCACCTTGATGCCTTCGCGCAGGATGGCGCCCTGCACCGCACGCTGCATCACGGCGGCCAGGGTTTGCCGGATGCGGTCGAGTTGACCGGCCGCATCTGCCTTTTGCAGGAAGTCGATGTCTTCCTCGGGGAAGTCCAGCGTGGCCTCGACCAGCATGCGCAGGTGAACCAGCTGATCCAGCAGCGCCTCGATGGCAACAGAAAACTCGCCCGACATGGAGCGTGCGGCCGACAGCGCTGCGGTTTCGGTGCTGGCATCAATCAGGTCGGCAATCGCTTCGGCCTGCGCCAGGTCGATCTTGTCATTGAGGAACGCCCGCTCAGTGAATTCGCCCGGCTGCGCCACCCGCAGTCGGGGCAGCAGCGCGGTGCCGGTTGCTGCGTCCTTGCTCGCAGCCGCTTCGAGGCAGCGCGCCAGCAGCAGCTGCAACACCACCGGCCCACCGTGGGCCTGCAGTTCCAGAACGTCTTCGCCGGTATAGGAGTGTGGCGCGGGGAAGTGGATCGCCAGCCCCTGGTCAATGATCTGGCCCGTCGCATCCCTGAAGGGCAGATAGGTCGCATGCCGCGGCTGCAGACTGCGCCCGCACACCGCCTGAATCACCGAAGCGACGTTTTTGCCCGACACCCGCACGATGCCCACCGCGCCGCGCCCGGGGGCGGTGGCGATGGCAACAATCGGGTCTTCGTGGCGGGCCAGCATGGTGAGGCAATGGTAATCGGCAGACTGAAAAGAAGAAGGGCCGCATGAGCGGCCCTCTTTTTATTCCTGCTGCGATCAGCGGAACTTGGGCAGGTTGAACTGCGGCGGCACGCCCATGCGGGTGTTGATGACCCACTGCTGGGCAATCGACAACACGTTGTTGGTGATCCAGTACAGCACCAGACCGGCCGGGAAGAAGAAGAACATCACGCTGAAGATCAGCGGCATGAACCACATCAGCTTGGCCTGCATTGGATCGGGCGGCGCGGGGTTCAGAGCGGTCTGCAGCATGGTGGTGAGCGTCATCACGACCGGCAGGATGTAGTACGGATCCGGTGCCGACAAGTCCTGGATCCAGCCAATCCACGGCGCGTTGCGCATCTCGACGCTGGAAAGCAGCACCCAGTACAGCGCGATGAACACCGGAATCTGCACCATGATCGGGAAGCAGCCACCCATCGGGTTGACCTTTTCCTCGCGGTAGATCTTCATCATGGCCTGCTGCATTTCCTGCGGCTTGTCTTTCAGCCGCTCGCGCATTTCCATGATCTTCGGATTGACGGCCTTCATCTTGGCCATGCTGGCGTAGGCCTTGGCATTGAGCCAATAGAAAGCGATCTTCAGCAGCAGCACCAGCGCCACAATCGCCCAGCCCCAGTTGTGCAGGAAGCCGTGCAGCTTGTCGAGCAGCCAGTACAGCGGCTTGGCCAGGATGGTGAGCCAGCCATAGTCCTTGACCAGCTCCAGGCCGGGGGCGAGCGCTTCAAGGGCTTTCTCTTCCTGCGGACCGACAAAGAAGCGGGTTTCAATGGCGGCGGTTGCGCCGGCGGCCACGGGCTCCAGCGGCGTGATCATGCCGACGGCGTAGAGGTTGCTGTCCACCTTGCGGAAGAACAGGTCGCGCTTGATGCCGTCGGCCAGAATCCAGGCGGTGGCAAAGTAATGCTGGACCATGGCCACATAGCCGTTCGTCGCCTGTTTTTCGGCTTCGACCTGGTTGTTCTCGATGTCCTTGAATTCGACCTTCTGGTACTTCTTGGCATCTGTATAGATGGCCGGGCCGGTAAAGGTGGAATAGAAAGCGGACTCGCCGGGTGGCGGGTTTCCATCGCGCACGAGCTGCATGTAGAGCTGCGGCGCCACGGCCGCCGTGCCGGTGTTGACGACTTCATGGCGAACGCCGATGTCGTAAGCGCCGCGCTTGAGGGTGTAGGTCTTGATCAGCTTGACACCGCCGACGTCGGCCGATTCAAAGCGGACTTGCAGGGTGTCCTGACCGTCCTTGAGCGTCCGGTCGCCGGGAACCACCGTCATGGGGGTCTTGTGCGTTGGCAGGGCCGCAATCGCGCCGTTGGCACCGCCGGAGATCAGCCCGCTTTGCGCCAGATACACGCGCTTGCTGCTTTCATCCAGCAGGACAAAGCCCTGTTCCTTTTGCTCGGCGTCCTTGAACTTGGGGAACACCGAATGCACCATGGAGCCGCCTTCGCTGTCGAAGGTGAGCGACATGACATCGGTCGTGACCACCACGCGCTCGCGGGTCGGCGCGGCGGCGATGGCCGGTGCGCCGGTCGGCACAGCGCCGGGGGTGGCCACGGCCCCTGTGGACACCGGTGTGGGCACCGAGCTGGCACCAGCGCCGCTGGCGGCCGGTGCTGTCGCTGAGGTCGGCGCTGCTGGCGCGGCGGTTTTGCTGACCTGGCTTTGTGTGGCCGAGGGGAAGAAAGTGGGCGTCTTGCCCTGGTGGACCTGCCACTGATCCCACAGCAGGACCATGGAGAAACCAAAAATCACCCACAAAATGGTGCGGCGGATGTCGTTCATGACGGCGTCTTTTCAGAAGAGGGTGCGGAAGAAAGCGAATTCGCCGGGTTCACCAGGCGGGAGAAGAGAAAACCGGAGCGACCTGCAGGCGGTACCGGATCATGGCCGCCGGCACACCAGGGCTGGCAGCGTACCAGCCGGTGCAAGGTCAGGTAAGTGCCCATGACCGCGCCGCGCTGCTCAAGCGCCTGCAGGGCATACGCAGAGCAGGTGGGCTCAAACCGGCAGCCCGAGCCCAGCCACGGGCTGAGCAACAAGCGGTAAGCCTTGACTAGGCCCATCAACAGGGTTTGCGGCAGCCGGATCAATCGGCCCGCCAGACGGGGGCGGGTCATGGTGCGCTCACCCCAGCAAGCAGCAGGGCCTGAACCTCGGCGCGAACCGCCTGTTTGAGCCGCTCGGAAGTGGCGCTGATGAAGTCCTTGCGGGAAAAGTCACGCCGCAGGCGGACCACATAGGCGGCCTGGGGATACTGGCGCGAAAAGTCTGCACTCACGGTGTAAATCTGCCTTTTGATGGCATTGCGCGTGACGGCCCGCTTGGCCCAGCGCTTGGGAACCATGGCCCCGATCCAGAAGTCTTGGCGGGGAAACAGGGGCCGGGCCGTCGCCTTAGGCGCGGCGTCGGCTTCAGCAGGCTGCGCGTCCAGCGTGTTGCGGTGCAGGGCGAAGTGCGTCGTCTTGGCAACGATGGCACCGGCCAGCACGGCCTGAAACTGGGGTCTGGTTTGAAGCCGCTGCACAAGCACCCGGCTTCAATTCAGGCGTGCAGGAATGAGCAGCCAACAGCCTGCGTGACGCAGACTCAGACTGCCAGACGCTTGCGGCCCTTGGCGCGGCGCGCAGCAATCACGGCACGGCCACCGCGGGTTTTCATACGAGTCAGGAAACCGTGCGTGCGGGCACGCTTGACTTTGGAAGGTTGGTATGTGCGTTTCATGATGAATCCAGTCCTGTTAAGCCGACCGGCCCGGAGGCCGTTCGCTGTACTCCCGAGCAATTCGAATGATCTTGGTGGCCATACAACACAGCCAGCTCTGCAAGCCCGCAGGACATGCAGCACGCTCGCACCAGAACAAACCGGGCGGGCAGCGTCAATCCGCTACGAATCGGGGAACCCATGATTATCGCAGATTTCCCAGTCCAGGCAACAGCTTAGGCCAGTTTGTGGGGGTAAAGGCTCAGATCCGGCCACCGCTGTGGCCACGGGGCAGGCGGCCAGATATTCGCCCGCAGGCTGGCTTTAAGACAACCCTGCCGCCGTCTGAAAATAGGTTGAAACCCGGGTCATTTATTGTGTGGATAACTTGCCCCGCGGACTACAATCAACGGTGCCAAAAATAAACGATATCCACAAGCACCATGCGGCCCCAGCACCGCTGGCCACCCGCACTCCACACCCATGACCGAGGGAATCACCCCAGACTCTGGCCACGATTTGTGGCAAAACTGCGTCGACCATCTGGCGCAGGAACTGCCTGAGCAGCAGTTCAACACCTGGATCCGGCCGCTGGTGGTGGACGTCGCGCCCGACCTGTCCAAGGTCACCGTGCAGGTCGGTAACCGCTTCAAGCTGGACTGGGTGCGGGCACAGTACGCCGGCCGCATTTCCGCCTTGATTGAGAAGATTTCCGGGCAAAGCATACCCATTGAGTTAGCGCTCGCTCCCCGGGAATCGCCTGCCAAATCGAATTCACTGGTTCGTAACTTTGAAGGCGCCGGTGTACCTGAGCCCATCGGCCTGGGCGTCGCAGAAGAGGCTCCAGGCGCGCCTTTCAAGAACCGGCTCAACACTGCACTGACTTTTGACACCCTGATTGAAGGCACGGCCAACCGCATGGGCCGGGCTGCAGCGCTGCATGTGTCCAGCAGCCTGGGCCAGCTTTACAACCCGCTCTTTATCTATGGCGGCGTCGGCCTGGGCAAAACCCACCTGATGCACGCCATCGGCAACAAGTTGTTGTCAGACAACCCTGCCGCCAAAGTTCTCTACATCCATGCTGAGCAGTTTGTGTCGGATGTGGTTAAGGCCTACCAGCGCAAGACATTTGACGAGTTCAAGGAGCGCTACCACTCGCTCGACCTGCTGCTGATCGACGACGTCCAGTTCTTTGCCAACAAGGACCGCACGCAAGAGGAGTTCTTCAACGCCTTCGAGGCCCTGCTGACCAAGAAGTCGCACATCGTGATGACCAGCGACACCTATCCCAAGGGTCTGACGGACATCCACGAGCGGCTGGTGTCGCGCTTCGATTCCGGCCTGACCGTCGCCATCGAGCCGCCCGAGCTGGAAATGCGCGTCGCCATTCTGATCCGCAAGGCTGAGGCCGAAGGCGCGGTGATGCCCGAAGAAGTGGCTTTTTTTGTGGCCAAGAACGTCCGCTCCAACGTGCGTGAGTTGGAAGGCGCGTTGCGCAAGATCCTGGCGTACTCGCGCTTCAACCTGAAGGAAATCTCGATCCAGCTGGCCCGGGAGGCGCTGCGCGACCTGCTTTCCATCCAGAACCGGCAGATCAGCGTGGAGAACATCCAGAAGACGGTGGCCGACTATTACAAGATCAAGGTCGCCGACATGTACAGCAAGAAGCGCCCGGCCAGCATTGCCCGACCGCGCCAGATTGCCATGTACCTGGCCAAGGAACTGACCCAGAAGAGCCTGCCCGAGATCGGCGAGCTGTTCGGCGGGCGCGACCACACCACGGTGTTGCACGCCGTGCGCAAGATGTCGGCCGAGCGCCAGCAGATGACCGAGCTCAACCAGCAGCTGCACGTGCTGGAACAGACCTTAAAAGGCTGAATTAGAGGCTGAAAAATGACCCTTCTGACAACCATGGGGACAACTTTTGAACAACCGTACAGTTATCCACAGAAGCAGATGACAATGGCAAGTTGTTCATCTTCGGCAGTGCAGTTCAGAGGCGACTGAACACAAGGTTAAACAAACGCCAAGTGGTTGATCAAAAAGGGGAAAATGGCACTGTCCACAGAAGTGCGCTGCCCTTACTACTACTACTAATTTGAATTAAAGAATTAAAGAGAAACAAGAGGAAGTCATGATCGTTCTGAAAGCCACCCAGGATAAAGTTTTGTCGGTCCTGCAATCGGTCTCTGGCATCGTGGAGCGCAGGCACACACTGCCGATCCTGGCCAATGTGCTGATCCGCAAGACGGGCGCACAGGTGCAGCTCACCACGAGCGATCTTGAAATCCAGATCCGCACCACCGCCGATCTCGATGGTGACAGCGGCAACTTCACCACCACGGTGGGTGCCCGCAAGCTGATCGACATCCTCCGCTCCATGCCGAGCGACCAGACGGTGTCGCTGGAGTCCTCGCAGAACAAGCTGATTCTCAAAGGCGGCAAGAGCCGCTTCACGCTGCAGACGCTGCCGGCTGAAGACTTTCCGCTGGTGCAGGAAGCGGCCAACTTCGGCCCCAGCTTCTCGGTGCCGCAGAAGGTGCTCAAGGAACTGCTCAACCAGGTCTCGTTTGCGATGGCGGTGCACGACATCCGCTACTACCTCAACGGCATCCTGTTCGTGGCCGAGGGCAAGCAGCTCAGCCTGGTGGCGACTGATGGCCATCGCCTGGCGTTTTCGTCGGCCACGCTCGATGTGGAAGTGCCCAAGCAGGAAGTGATCTTGCCGCGCAAGACAGTGCTGGAAATGCA
>CALSAU010000029.1:0-12297 GCA_943372985.1 Polaromonas sp. YR568
TGAAGGCGGTCAGCTTGTAGCCGAAGGTGCCGTAACCCATGGCACGCATGCGGTGCTCATTCACCCGGATGCCGGCGAGCGTGCGGCCAAACGGACTCCACAGCAACCGGCGCAAGAAGATGTAAACGACCAGCAGGGCGCCCAGTGTGAAGTAGTACAGCGTGAGCTTGCTGTCGAGGTCAAACGGGACCCAGCTGCCAATCGCTGCGCTGGGCTTGAAGTTGATGTACAGGCCGTCCGAGCCGCCCAGGGCCTTGTTGTCGAAGAACAGGTAAAACACCATCTGCGCGAAGGCCATGGTGACCATGATGAAGTAGATGCCGTGGGTGCGCACCACGAAAAAGCCGATGACGAGCGCGGCCAGCCCGGAACCCAGAACGGCAACAGGCAGCGTCCACCACAGGCTCACGGCCTCGCCTTGCGGTGTAAGAAAGGCCAGCGCATAGCCTGCAAGGCCAAAGTAGGCCGCGTGGCCCAGCGAGACCAGCCCGGTCACGCCCTGCAGCAAGTCCAGGCTCATGGCAAAAATCGCCATGATCATCATGCGCGTGACCATCTGCATGTAGAAATCGCTGCCAACGAACGGGAAGGCGACCAGCGCCACCAGGCCCAGCGCCAGCGTGACCTGCACGCCGCGTGGCAGCAGTTCAAGATTTGCTTTTGTCATGCCCCAAGTCCAGAAAAAACGGCCAGGTTGGACGAGAAGATTCCAGCCAAGCCGCGGGACTGGCTTAGCCAGACCGCAGGCGGAGCGGCCCCCTCGGGGGGCAGGGCGCTACACGCAGTGAGCAACCGTGGGGGCATCAATGCGCTCATTGTTTAAAAAGTCCCTCGGGCTTCCAGAGCAGGACTGCCGCCATCAGCATGTACACCAGCATGCCAGCCACCTGCGGCAGCAGCACCTTGCCGAAGGTATCGACCAAGCCCACCAGCAGCGCGGAGATCAGCGCGCCGCGGACCGAGCCAATGCCACCAATCACCACCACCACAAAGCACATGATCAGCACCTGCGAGCCCATGTTGGGGTAGACGCTGGCCACTGGCGCGGCGATCATGCCGGCCACCGCAGCCAGACCCACGCCGAGTGCGAACACGGTGGCGTGAATCAGCTTGATGTTGATGCCCAGCGATTCGGCCATGTCGCGGTTGAAGGCGCCAGCGCGGATCTTCATGCCCAAGCGGGTTTTCGAGATCAGAAGGTACAGACCCAGCGCCAGTGCAATGCACACGCCCGACATGAAGAGTCGGTACACCGGGTAGGAGAGGTTGTCGGTCAGTGGAACAGAGGCGCTGAGCAGATCCGGGATGGTCACGCCATGCACGTCGTCGCCCCAGATGATGGAGCGCAGCTCTTCGAAGATATAGATCAGGCCAAAGGTGAGCAGCACCTGGTCGAGGTGGTCCCGCTTGTAGAAATGCCGGAACAGCAGCCACTCCAGCGCCAGACCGAATGCCACCGACAGCAGCGCGCCGACAATGATGGCCAGCGTCAGGCTGCCCAGTTGCGCACTCAACGACCAGGCCAGATAAGCCCCCAGCATGTAAAAGCTGCCATGCGCGAGGTTGACCACACCCATGATGCCGAAGATCAGCGTCAGGCCCGCCGCCAGCATGAACAGCAGCAGGCCGTACTGCACGCTGTTGAGCAGCTGGATCAGGAAATTGGCGATGTCCATGGACGGTTCAGTGGGTCGATGCCAGTAGCGAGGCAGGCATCCTTCGACAGGCAAAGGACATGCCAGCGTGGTGGCGAGCAAGCGAGAGAGTCTGGTCTTTCACCAGCATGAGCCGCGGGACTGGCTTTGCCAGACAGCTGGCGGACGGCCCCCTCGGGGGGCAGGGCGCTACACGAAGTGAGCAACCGCGGGGGCCACGTCTTCAGCCCATCCTGCAGCCGGCGCCGCTGTCTGCCAGCGCCTTCGCAGCCACGCCGATGACCTTGTTTTCCTTGTTCTCGACCACGCGCAGGTACATGTCCTGAATCGGGTTGTGCGATTTGCTCATGGTCCACTTGCCGCGCGGGCTGTC
The DNA here is from genome assembly GCA_943372985.1 of Polaromonas sp. YR568. Taxonomy (GTDB): domain Bacteria; phylum Pseudomonadota; class Gammaproteobacteria; order Burkholderiales; family Burkholderiaceae_C; genus Polaromonas. Next base: position 2,029 of record CALSAU010000029.1, read on the forward strand.
GATGACTGCGCCTTCCATGGACTTGTACAGCGCTGCCTTGTTGGACAGATCGCCCTTCACCGCATTGGCACCCTGAATCAACAACAGGCCGGTGTCATAGCCCTGTACGGCGTACACATCGGGCTGCGCCTTGTAGGTCTTGGCGTAGTCGAGGCGGAATTTCTTGTTGCGTGGCGTGTCCAGCGAATCGCTGTAGTGCATGGTGGTCACGATGCCGTCCGCTGCAGGGCCGGCGGCTTCGAGCACGCCTTCGGTCAGGAAGCCTGAGCCATAGAGCGGAATCTTGCCTTTGAGGCCTGCGGCAGCGTAGTCGCGGATGAACTTGGCTGCGCCACCACCGGCAAAGAAGCAGGCCACGGCGTCAGGCTTGAGCGCAGCGATTTCGGTGAGCAGTGCCTGGAACTCGACCTGCGGGAAGGGCAGGCCCAGTTCCTTGACGATGGTGCCGCCTGCCTTGGTGTAGCTTTCCTTGAAGCCTTCGAAGGCCTCGTCGCCGGCGGCGTACTTCCAGGTGATCCAGACCGCCTTTTTATGGCCCTTGGCAACCATGGCCTGGCCCAGTGCCAGCGTCGGCTGCGAATTGCTGAAGCTGGTGCGGAACACATTCGGTGCGCACAGACCGCGCGTGGCAGCGTGTACACCGGCGTTGGGGATCAGGCTCAGCACGCCGCTGTCGCGGGCGACTTTCTGGATGCCCATCTGCACGCCGGAGTGCACGGTGCCGACCAGCACATCGACCTTGTCGCGCTGCACCAGCTTGTTGGCGTTCTCGATGCCTTTGGATGGCTCGGATTCGTCGTCCACCTTGAAGTATTCAATCTCGCGGCCACCGAGCTTGCCGCCTTGCTCATTGATGGCCAGGCGAAAGCCGTTTTCAATCGCCACACCCAGCTGGGCGAATGTGCCGGTATAGGGCAGCATGAAGCCGACGCGCACCTTGCCGGACTGCGCACGCACGATTTCGGGGAGCAACAAGCCGGTGGAGGCAGCGCCAATGACGGCGGCACTGCGTGTCAGGACCAGACGGCGTGAAGTGAGGCGAGAAGTCATCGAAAGCTCCTTGGTGAACGGTGAGTGACGGCAGTGGGACAGATTGCCCGATGGTAAGGCGGCACCATGTGCAAAGCCCTAGTGTAAAACCCGAGATTGAAGATTGAATTGTTGAGGTGTAAAGCAAATCCCGTGCCGTCTGCAGATGGCAAAGGCCTGGCGGTCACGCCTTCTGCCGCAGCTTGAAACGCTGGATCTTTCCAGTTGCGGTTTTGGGCAGTTCGCCCACAAACTCGATCCACCGTGGGTATTTGTAGGGGGCCAGTTGCTGCTTGACATGGCCCTGCAGTTCTTCTGCCGAAGCAGCCTGCCCGGCCTTCAGCACCACATAGGCCTTGGGCTTGATGAGCTGGTCGGCATCGGCCACACCAATCACGGCGACTTCCAGCACCGCCGGGTGCGTCATCAGGCTGGCCTCCACCTCGAATGGCGAGACATAAATACCGCCCACCTTGAGCATGTCGTCGCTTCGCCCGCCGTAGGTGTAGTAGCCATCGGCATCACGGATGTATTTGTCGCCGCTGCGAGTCCATTCCCCGGCAAAGGTCGCCTTGGTCTTGGTGCGGTTGTTCCAGTACATGATGGCGGCGCTGGGCCCCTTGATCTGCAGCTCGCCAATCTCGCCGTCGGCGCAATCCTGGCCGTCGTCGCCGACGATACGCAGCTCATAGCCGGGCACCGCCTGGCCAGTGGTGCCGTAGCGCACCTCGCCGGGCCGGTTCGACAGGAAGATGTGCAGCATTTCGGTCGAGCCGATGCCATCGAGGATTTCGCAGCCGTACTGCGCCGTCCACTTCTTGCCGATTTCCGCGGGCAGTGCCTCGCCAGCGCTGGCGCACACGCGCAGCCGCAGCGCTGTTTTGTCTGGCTTACCGGGGTCGGCTAGCAGGGCAGCGTACAGCGTGGGAACGCCATAGAAGATGGTCGGCTGGTATTTTTTGAGCACGCCAAACACATCGGCCGGTGTGGGCCGGGCCGGCAGCAATACCGTGGTCGCCCCCACACTCATGGGGAAGGTGAGAGCATTGCCCAGCCCATACGCAAAAAACAGCTTGGCGGCTGAATACACCACATCAGTTTCGCGGATGCCGAGCACGCCGCGCCCATACAGCTCGGCCGTCTGGATCAGGTGGCTGTGCAGGTGCACCGTGCCCTTGGGCGTGCCGGTGGAGCCGCTGGAGTAAAGCCAGAAACAGGCGTCGTCAGCGCAGGTGTCGGCCACCTGCGGCGTGGCGGCTGCGGCGTCAATCATCCGGGCCAGTGAGGGGTGCGCACCGGCATCATCCACACCGGCGACGATGACGGTGCGAAGCGTCGGAATCTGGCCAATCAGCGGTGCGAAGCTGGGCAGCAGCGCGCTCGACACCACCAAGCCCTGGGCACGTGAGTCGCGCAGCATGAAGTCAAAGTCAGGCGTGGTCAGCAGGGTGTTGGCCGCAACCGGCACCACACCTGCGAGGATGCAACCCAGAAACGCCACCGGCCACTGCGGCGTGTCCAGCATGGCCAACAGCACCCGGCTTTCCGGCGCAAAGCCGTGGGCGCGCAGGCTGTTGGCAAAGCGATGGGCCTGGTCTGCCAGCTGGCCGTAGGTCAGTTGCTCGCCAGTGGTGGCATCGATGAACGCCACCTTGTCCGGCTGCACTGCATTGCGGGCCAGCAGGTCGTGCGCGGCGTTGTACTGTCTGGGAATCTCTACCCGCGGCGGGCGGATGCTGTGGTCGGCGTGGCTGGTGGACATGCGGGCCGGCGCGTGTCAGGCGGTGGTTTGCGGGCTGGTCAGCGACTGCAGGGCGCCTTGAAGCCACTGGCGGCACCACTCGGTGCCTTCTGTCTCCGGCATGGTGCCGCTGCTGGCGTCGTGGCACCAGACCTCACCGATGCGTTGCGCGCCGAGGTCGGCAAGCCGCTCGTCGAATTTCTTGCCGCCAAAGCAGAAGGTCTGCAGGTAGGTGCGGTCGCCCAGTGCAATCACGCCGTAGCGCACATGCCCGAGAAACTGCGGGTTGGCATCCAGCGATTCATACAGTGCGCGGGCATTGTCGGGCACGTCGCCAGAGCCATAGGTGGAGGTGCAGATGAGATAAAGTGCATCTTCCGCCTGTTCGGCACTGAACACGGTGTGGTCCAGATTGTCCATCAACGTGACCTCGATGTCGCTCACCAGGTCGGCACAATCCATCTGGATCGCCTGTGCGACATAGTCGGCGGTGCTGGTCATGGTCCCCACAAGGATTTTGAGCTTCATGTTGTTCCGATCATCCTAAGTTTCATCGAAGGATAGAAAAAGATGCAATAAACTGCTTGACATCGATTTAAGCGGAAGTATACTGCAAATCAACGGAAATACAAATTGCAAAAGCAGGTGTTTTCCCGGCCCCGGGCAGTAGCTACGGGTCAGCCAGAACCCGAATCAGTTTTCACTCCAAGGTGCTTCTTGATCCACATGCCTGAACAGGACTCCAGAGCCACGGAATCCAACGCCACCCTCAGCGAGCTCGGTGCCCGCGTTCGTGCCTGGCGTGCCCGTCGCGGCATGACGCGCAAGGCACTGGCCTCTGACTCGGGCCTCAGCGAGCGGTTTCTGGCCGACGTGGAGTCCGGCAAGGGCAATGTGTCCATCAATTCACTGGAGGCCGCAGCCCGTGCGCTCAACATCTCGATTCTGGAGCTGCTGCAGGATGCGCCCCGGCCCGCCCTGGCGCGCGTGCAGGGCCTGCTGTCACGGCTGGACGACACCCAACTCGACCAGGCTTACGGACTGCTCGGCAACACCTTCGGGCTGAGCGACGCGCAGGGCCGCGAACAACGCATTGCGCTGATCGGGCTGCGCGGCGCCGGCAAGTCCACGCTGGGCAGCCAGCTTGCGGCCGAACGTGGCGTGCCCTTCATCGAGCTGGACCGTGAGATCGAACGCGAAGCCGGCACCAGCATGAATGAAATCTTGTTGCTGCACGGGCAGGCCGGCTACCGCCGCTACGAGCGCCGCGCGCTGTTCCGCATTGCTGAGGAAAACCCCGGCGGCGTGGTCATGACCACCGGCGGCAGCATCGTCAGCGAGCGCGAAACCTTTGACCTGCTGCAAAGCCGCTTCTATTGCGTGTGGCTCAAGGCCAGCCCGGAAGAACACATGGCCCGCGTGGTCGCGCAGGGCGACCTGCGGCCCTTCAACACCGGTGAATACAGCACGCGCGGCGCCACCAGCGAAGCCATGGAAGACCTGCGCCGCATTCTGGCCAGCCGCGAGAGCCTGTATGCGCGTGCTGATGCAGTGGTGGACACCGCGGCGCGCAGCATCAAGCAATCGCTGAAGGATCTCGGACGAGCCGTGCCAACACTCACCGTTCGGGCTGAGCCGCCTGTCCTGAGCCCTGACGAAGGGGTCGAAGCCATTCCCGGGCAAAGTCAAAAGACCCTTCGACCCTTCGACAAGCTCAGGACAGGCCAAGCTCAGGGCGAACGGAATCAAAAGGAGACGATATGAATGCCATGACAGAACCCCTCTTGTTCAAGCAGGTCATCGAGGGCCAGGAACGCGAGTTGGTCAGCTTCGCCACCCACCCCAGCAAGTACCAGCACTGGTCGCTGAGCGTGGACGGCGACGTGGCGCGCTTCAAGCTCGACATCAATGAAGACGGTGGCATCAAGCCCGGCTACAAGCTCAAGCTCAACAGCTACGACCTGGGCGTGGACATCGAACTGCACGACGCCATCAACCGCATCCGCTTTGAGCACCCGGCCGTCAAGGTGGTGGTTTTTGAGTCGGCCAAGGAAAAGATCTGGTGCTCCGGTGCCAACATTTACATGCTGGGCCTCTCAACCCACGGCTGGAAGGTGAACTTCTGCAAGTTCACGAATGAAACCCGCAACGGGCTGGAAGACTCTTCGCGTCACGATGGGTTGAAGTCGGTTGCGGCTGTTACCGGCGCCTGCGCAGGCGGTGGCTATGAGCTGGCGCTGGCCTGTGACCGCATCATCATGGTGGACGACCGCTCCAGCACTGTGAGCCTGCCCGAAGTGCCCCTGCTGGGCGTGCTGCCCGGCACCGGCGGGCTGACCCGCGTGACCGACAAGCGCAAGGTGCGCCGCGACCTGGCGGACATCTTTTGCACCACCAGCGAAGGTGTGCGCGCCGACCGCGCCAAGGACTGGAAGCTGATCGACGCCCACGCCAAACCGCAGCAGTTCGCGGCCTTGCTCACCGCAGAGATTGAGGCGCTTCGCACCCAGTCAACCCGCGGTGCAGCGAAGGGCATTGAGCTCACACCGCTGAAGGCGCAGATTGATGACGCTGGCTACCACTACAGCGTGGTCGATGTGCAGGTGGACCGCGAAAAGCGCATCGCCACCCTCACTGTGAAGGCGCCTGCTGCCAGCATCGAATCGACGCCAGAGGCCATCGAGGCCGCAGGTGCCGCTTGGTACCCGCTGAAGCTGCAGCGTGAACTGGACGACGCCATTCTCAACCTGCGTACCAATGAGCTGGAAGTTGGCACCTGGGTCATCAAGACCCAGGGCGACGCAGGTCAGGTGATCCGCATGGACCAGACGCTGGAGAAGCTCAAGCACCACTGGCTGGTGAAAGAAACCACCGGGGCCTTGCGCCGCACGCTGGCGCGCCTCGACGTGACCAGCCGCTCGCTGATTGCGCTGGTCGAGGCGGGTTCCTGCTTCGCCGGTACTTTTTATGAATTGGCCCTGGCCTGTGACCGCATCTACATGCTGGACTTGCCCGATGCTCCCGACAGCGCGCCCGCGCTGCAGCTGAGCCCGGCCAACTTTGGCTGGTTTCCGGCAGTCAATGGCCTCACGCGCCTGCAAACCCGCTTCTGCGAAGACGACGCCACCATCACCGAGCTGAAAAACCTGGGTGACAGCCCGCTGCGCGCCGACCAGGCGCTGGCGCTCGGCCTTGTGACCCTGACGCCCGACGACATCGACTGGGAAGACGAAATCCGCATCATGCTGGAAGAGCGTGCCAGCCTGTCGCCCGATGCGATGACCGGCATGGAAGCGTCGCTGCGCTTCCCCGGCAAGGAGACGATGGAGACGCGCATCTTTGGCCGCCTGTCGGCCTGGCAGAACTGGATTTTTATCCGCCCGAATGCGGTGGGTGAAGAGGGCGCGTTGAAGCTTTTCGGCACCGGGAAAAAAGCGAAATTTGACTGGAAGCGGGTTTAAGTTTTTACCGTTCGCACTGAGCTTGTCGAAGTGCCGGTGCGAGTCAAGGAAGGCTTCGACAAGCTCAGCCCGAACGGATATCTTTAAGGAAATCAACATGTCTAGCATCGACCTCCAAGCCCTGATCCCCAACAACGTCCACCTCGGCGAAAACCGCCAGCTCCAGCGCGCGCTGGAACACTGGCAGCCTGCCTTCTTGAACTGGTGGGACGAGATGGGGCCGAGCGACTTCAAGGCCAAGGAGGTGTACCTGCGCACCGCCGTCGGCGTGGACGCGTCCGGCTGGGCCAGCTACGGCTACACCCCCATGCCCGACTACCGCTGGGGCATCTTTCTCGCCGACAAGGAAGAGGGCCGCAAGATCGGTTTTGGCGACCACATGGGGCAAGACGTGTGGCAGGAAGTGCCTGGCGAATACCGCAGCACCTTCCGCCGCCTGATCGTGACGCAGGGCGACACCGAGCCCGCCTCGGTCGAGCAGCAGCGCCTGCTGGGCCACACCGCACCTTCGCTCTACGACCTGCGCAACCTGTTCCAGGTGAACGTGGAAGAAGGCCGTCACCTCTGGGCCATGGTCTACCTGCTGCACGCGCACTTCGGCCGTGACGGCCGTGAAGAGGCTGAGGAATTGCTGATGCGCCACAGCGGCGATGCCGACAAGCCGCGCATCCTCGGCACCTTCAACGAGCCGATGGACAACTGGTTGAGCTTCTTCATGTTCACCTACTTCACCGACCGCGACGGCAAGTTCCAGCTCAAGTCGTTCGCTGAAAGCGCATTCGACCCGCTGGCCCGCACCACGCGCTTCATGCTGACCGAAGAGGCCCATCACATGTTCGTGGGCGAAACCGGCGTGGGCCGCGTCATCAAGCGCACGCTGGAAGTCATGAAGGAGTTGGACACCGACGACGTGGCCACGCTGCGCAAGGCGGGCGTGATTGATCTGCCCACCATCCAGAAATTCATGAACTTCTGGTTCACAAGTTCGCTGGACCTGTTCGGTTCGGAAGCTTCGTCGAATGCTGCCAACTACTTCAGCAACGGCATCAAGGGCCGTCCGGACGAAGCCAAGTTTGCCGACCATGTGGAGCTGGAAACCGAGATGACCATCCAGGTGCCAGACGGGCAGGGCGGCACGAAGAACGAGACGATTTCCACCCGCAACGGCATGAACGAAATCACGCGGCTGGAATACGTGAAGGACTGCAACGTGGGCGTGACGCGCTGGAACATGGGCATCAAGCGCGCGGGCGTGGACTTCGCCCTGACGCTGCCTTCAACCCGCTTCCGCCGCAGCGTGGGCGCCTGGGCTGGCGTGCACACCGATCCGCAGGGCAAACCGATCAGCGCTGCTGAATTCGAGGCCAAGAAAGACGACTGGTTGCCGACCGAGGCCGACAAGAGTTTTGTGAAGAGCCTGATGCACCGTGTCACCGAACCGGGCAAGATGGCCGCGTGGATTGCTCCGCCGGACCGCGGCATCAACGCGAATCCGGTGGAATACGAGTACGTCAAGCTCTGAGCAGGGCCCCCACGGTCGCTCACTGAATCCCGTTCATCCTGAGCCTGTCGAAGGATGCCCCCGGTTCCGTTCGTCCTGAGGTATCGAAAGGTCCGCCTGCGGCCCGGCAAAGCCGGTTCCGCGGCTCCTGCTTGGCGGGGAATCGCTGACCAGGCGATATCGGCGCCGTGCTCCCTGAGTAATTCGCGCAGCAGGGAGCGGTGGCATTGAGCAAGGGAGATTTTTTACATGGCGGCTGAGGTTTGCCCGCAGTCGGGTTAGAATAATGGTCTTCGGAGTGTGGCGCAGTCTGGTAGCGCACCTGGTTTGGGACCAGGGGGTCCAAGGTTCGAATCCTTGTACTCCGACCAAGAATCCAATCAAAAAAAGCTCACTTTGTGGGCTTTTTTCATATCTGCCCGTAGCTCAGTTGGATAGAGCATCAGCCTTCTAAGCTGAGGGTCGGGGGTTCGATCCCCTCCGGGCAGGCCAGTTTGCGCGCTTAGCCTTGCGGTTCAATCCACGTTCCGGTGGTTCCCTGCATATGATCGTACGGACTTCGCAGCTGTTGTATCGGGCCGCAATCGTGGCGGGAGCGGGCTGATACAGGGGCCCCTCAGGTTTTAAACAAATCCTTGGTCAGTGGGTGTGGCTTGAATGGCAGCACGCCGTCCTGTATTTGTTCAAGGCCCAGGCCGAAGACGCTGCGCATGGCTTCAGCATACACCGCCTTTGCGTCCATGGTGACCGCGAGATCGCGGGTTTCAAACAGCTTTGTTCTTGCCAGACCTGGCCAGTCGCTGACCACACCTGAGGTTTTAACCAGACCGCCGGCAGCGAGGATGCAAGTTCCCCAGCCGTGGTCGGTGCCCGTGGTGCCATTTTCGGCTGCAGTTCGTCCGAATTCGGTCACCGTCAACACCAAGGTGTCTTTCCAGCGCCCGCCCATTGTTTCCTTATAGATGGACAACACATCGTCGATCATTCTCAAGCGATCGGCGTGCTGCCCCTCTGCCGCGCCTTGCCCGGCGTGCGTATCGAATCCGACAAAATCGATCAGGCCCACCATCGGTCCATCATCTTGTGCCATACGCAGGCCCGCCTGGCGCGCTAGGCTCTTGGGAGAGCGCAATTGCTGGTTGTTCTCCATCGGGCTAGAGGTGGACGCCGATGTAGGCATCTGCGCCGCCGCACCTGTGCCGCCCAGACGTTTGCCAATATCAGCGAGACTGGCGTCGCGTGCCCATGAAGCTTGGACTGCGGCATACGTAGCCGCAGGTGGTTTTGGCAGCCAAGTCGGGAATTCTGTTTCCGCCGACGGATCACCGCGCAGGATCAGCGGCATCGGGATTGAAATTGCCACGCCAGTTCCGACTTTCGCTTTTTGCATACCCCGTCCGAGCCAGCCCGAGGGCGACGCGAATGGTTTTTCGACGCCGCTTTGCATGATGTCCTGGCCTTCAAAATGCGAGCGGCCGCGATAATTAAAACCGGTGGCATGGATAGCGACGGCTTCCTTCTCAGACAACATCCGTGCAAAGGTCGGGATTGCTGGATGCACACCGAAAAAGTCGGTGGCAGGCAGTGTATTGGCTGGAATCAGGTTGCCCCGAAGCTCGCGTAACTGGGCGTCGCCGACCGGCGGTATCGCTGCCAGTCCATCCATGCCTCCGCGAAGCAGCAGTACCAGCAGCCGTCGCTGGCTGGGATTGTCCGCGCTCAAGGCCGGCGTGCCCAGCAAGGACAGCGTAGCGCCACAGCCTAAAAATGTCCGGCGTTTCATGCTTGACTCCACAAAAATTCTGGTGACGTCAGATAAGCGGTCCAAAGATCTTTAGCATCGAGCCCCTGACTTTTGGCCTGCTGCAACTGCGCGGTCACGGCGCTATTGGGGCCGTGCTGACGCGTCAGCAACTGAGGCAATAGCTCCGCTGGTTGCGCCATTCGCGAGCTGAGGTTGTAGGCATAGCGTACCCGGCGTTCAAGCATCTCGCGTGAGATCCAATCCAGACTTTGCAGTGACCAGCCGTTGGGTTGCGGGCAGTTATGAATCGCCTGGCCCAACTCGTCCAGCGCTCCATGGATGCGCTCTCCCGCAACGCCGCGCTGCGGCGGAACGACCGGCAATGTTGCACCGCTCACGCGGTGCGCGGTCCAAAGCCAGGTTTGCGGGTCGGCAAACTTCCGCAAAGTCGGGCTTGCGGCTGCAACTTCTTTCACCACGGCCTTGTGCAAAGCCGGCAGGTTGCCTCTGCTGGCTGTGAAAACGGTCACCAGCCGGGCCACGCAATCCGCTGGTGGCGTATCTGACACAAACGACGTGGCGAGTTTGGTGCAGAGGTGCTGCGCGGTCAATGGGTGCGCCGCAAGGTAGTCGATCAGATCGTTAAGCTTTCCATCATTGCGGACCACGGCGCTGTAGCTTTTACCCAGTACGGTCTGGGTGCCGGGCTCATGGCGTGCGTAGTTGAAATAGCTGCCAAGCGGTACGCCGGGACGGTGGCTGCGGTCGGGCAACTGCACACCCCAGCCCGTCA
>CALSAU010000030.1:0-12276 GCA_943372985.1 Polaromonas sp. YR568
CTGCGAGCGGCTGATCCGGCTCATTAATGACCTGCTCGACAGCGAGAAGATCGAGTCCGGCAAGATGCGCCTCGATTTGCAACCCGCCGATGTGCGGCCCCTGATCCAGCAGGCGCTGGCGGCCAACGAGGGCTTTGCCGCCCAGCACCAGGTCAAGCTGGTGCTGCAGGCGCCGGACGAGCCGGTGTGCGTGCGCGTCGATGCCGACCGGCTCACGCAGGTGGTGACCAATCTGGTCTCGAACGCTGCCAAGTTTTCACCTGCCCAGGGTGCGGTGGAGGTGCGTGTGAAGCGGCAGGATGGCCGCGTCCGCGTCGAGGTGGCCGACCACGGCCCCGGCATCCCCGAGGAATTCCGCAGCCGCATTTTCCAGAAGTTCTCGCAGGCCGATGCGTCGGATGCGCGGCAGAAAAGCGGAACCGGCCTCGGTCTGAACATCTCCCGCGCGCTGGTCGAGAAGATGGGTGGCACCATCGGTTTTCACAGCGAAGCCGATGTCGGCTCGACCTTCTTTTTCGAGCTGCCCGAGTGGACTGAACCCGCCATCCCTGAAGCAACGCCCGACAGGCGGATGCCCGCCAGCCCGCGCATCCTGATCTGCGACGCCGATGCCGATGTGGCCAAACTGATCAGCATGATGCTGGAAAAAGCCGGCTTCCTGTCGGACGCCGTTCACGACGAGGCTTCGGCGCTTGAGCGGCTGGCCGCTGGCCAGTACGACGCGGTGACGGTGGACATGAAGCTGGCCGGTCCGGGCGGCACGCCATTGCTGCATGCGCTGCGCACCAACGAGAAAACACGCGACCTGCCGGTGATCGTCATCTCGGCCCAGGCCTCGTCTGGCGAGCTGCAACTGAGCCACAAGCCACTGGCGGTGTCGGACTGGCTGGAAAAGCCGATCAATGAGAACCATCTGGTGCAAAGCGTGCGCCGGGCGATTGCCGGCATGCCCGGCGGCAAGCCGGTCATCCTGCATGTGGAAGACGACCTTGATGTGCAGCAGATCACCGCGTTCATTGCGCAGGACCTCGCCGAGTTCGAATTTGTGGGAACCCTCGCGCAGGCCCGTGCCCGGCTGCGGGATCGCCGCTTTGATCTGGTGCTGCTCGATCTGGCGCTGGGTGAGGAGTCCGGCTGGGCGCTGTTTGAAGATATCGACCGCCTGAACCCGCGGCCACCGGTGATCGTGTTCTCCGCCAGCGACGCCGAGCGCCCTGAAGGCACCCAGCCGCAGGCCATGCTGGTGAAGGCCACCACCTCCAACGAGGAGCTGCTCACTACAATCCAGAACGCCTTGCGGATTCCGGTGAAGCCGGCCCCTGCAGCGTCTTCCCCCCAGTCCTGACCGACTGCTTGCTGTTAACCGACTGACCGACCATGCCCAAACCGCTGACCCGCATCCTCTACGCCGAAGACGAGCCCGACATCCGCATGGTGGCGCAGATGGCGCTCGAAGCCGTCGGCGGCTTCACGGTGATTGCCTGCGCCTCTGGCCAGGAGGCGGTGGCCGCAGCGCCTGGCGCCAATGCCGACCTGCTGCTGTTCGACGTGATGATGCCCGGCATGGACGGCCCCGGCGCTTTGCAGGCCTTGCGCGCCATGCCTGAAACTGCCCACACCCCTGTGATCTTCATGACGGCCAAGGTGCAGGCGGCAGAAGTGGCGCATTACAAGAGCCTGGGCGCTGTCGAGGTGATCCCCAAGCCCTTCGACCCGATGGAGCTGTCGGCGCAGATTCAGCGCATCTGGGCCTCGCTGGACTGAACCACCAGCCTGACCAGAGTCAGGCGCGGAGCCGTCACGCCACGATCGGGAAGGTGACGGCCACAAAGCACGCAAACGTCAGTGCATTGGCTGTTGCTGCCACCGCCGGATGCCCGGTGCGCGCGAACGTCCACCGGCTGAACAGGCCATACACCACAAACAGCAGCAGGATGGCGGGCACGATGATCGCCAGAAAGAACAGCTTGGCCGGGTTCAGCGCAATCGCCAGCACCAGCGACAGCAGGAAGCACACTTTCGTCACCAGATAGGCGCTGCGTGCAGCCCCGGCATCCCGCGTGAGCCATTCATCGGCGATGAAGTAGGGGAGGGTGCCCAGGCACATGGCCAGAATCAGCGGCAACCTCGCTGGCTCTGGCTGTACGTTGAACACATAGCTGTCAACTGGCAGACCCACCGCAAACAGCGCGTAGGCGGTCGCCATGGCAACGGCCATAACGGCTGCGCGGCGGCTTCCCACCGCCACGCCGGCAAATGCACCCGGCACGGCGCGACGCACGAGCGCCATGCCCAGAAGGGTCAGCAAGCCATACAAGGCAAAGTGCATCACCAGGTAGTCGCCAAGCAGCAGCGGCAGCACGTTGCCAGGCATCTTCCACAGCACCAGCGGCGTGATCACGGCGGGCAGCACCGCCAGTGGCAGGTAGCTGCGCCGGATCGGCCCCCACCAGCGCATGCGTGCGCGTGGTGCCGCGTCAGAGTCAGAGCGGGCCACGCGGGGCAACAGCCGCGACAGCGGCCATGCCAGCCCCACCACACCGGCCAGCAGCCAGCCGAGCCAGGGCCCGCGCGAATCGATGAAGGCTTGGGCGGTCGGCGGCCGACCCCACGCCGCGTTGAGCCAGTCCAGCGTCTGCTTCAGCGTGGCGCGGCTGTAGAGCACGGCGATGTGTTCCACGCCCGGCGCCAGCGTCGCCTTGCGCGCGGTGCCGTCCTCAAAGCGTCCGTAGGTGGTGTCAAGCTTCGCATCGGCTCCGGCCACCCGGGCGACGACGCGCAGGGCCTCGTCGGCCATCATGGCGGGCTCCAGCGCACCGGCCACCACCAGCAGGTTGCGGGGGCTGTTGCCGGGGGTGCTGGCGCTGATGCTGGGTGCAAACAGCGAGACGCCGACGGTGGCCACCACGTCCGGGTGCGCCTGCGCATGCCGCACCACGATGTCTGATGCCATGGAGTGGCCCACCACCGCATAGCGCCCATCGCCGCCTTTCGCCTGCGCAAGCTGGGTGGCGAAGGCGCCCATTTGTGTCATGGCGGCCAGCAAGCTTTGCAGGCTCTGGTCGGTGTCGGTGATTCCGCCCGGCATGGGCGCCGGGTTGCGGCCATGGCCCGGAAAGTCGAAGGTGATGGCGGTAAAGCCGTTGCGGGCCAGCGTCAGCGCAAACGGTTGCATCAACTGCTGCGAGCCAGCAAAGCCGTGGGCAATCAACACCACCGGTGCGCTGGCTTTGCTGGCAGCACCGGCCGCACCGGCGGCTGGCGCGGGGCGGAACACCGTCACGGGTGTGGTGCCAAGGCGCTGGCGGTCAATCGCCACGCCATCAAAGGCGGCTTCCAGTTGCCACACGCCCACCAGGATGGCGACCACTGACACCAGACCGACCAGGCCCGCCAACATGCCGGGCCAGCGGCTGCCGGTGCGCGTGATCGTCATGCGCTGCGTTGCCCGGCAAGGGCAGTAGGGACAGTAGGGGCAGTCAAATCAGGGGCCTGGCGCATGCCACCGATTCTGCCGCAGGCGGTCTGGGTTATCCTCTGCCCTCTCGCACCGCGTGGAGGCCGCCATCTCCGGCCACGCGCCGCGACCCTTCCTGAAAGATTTGCCCATGAGCGCCACCCACCATGAACGGATTGACGAGCCGATTGCCGGCCACGATCTTCCGCTGCTCTACAACATGGTGTACTGCAGCCGCGCAGCGCCCGGCGTGAATGCGGAGGCGGTGGACCGCATCATCGCGTCCTCGCGGCGCCACAACCCGGCGCGTGGCATCACCGGCCAGCTCGCCTTTGGCAGCGGCATCTTCTTCCAGTGGCTCGAAGGCCCCCGCGCCAGCGTGCTGCAGCTGCTGGACACGCTGCAAGCCGACCCGCGCCACGAAAGCATCGTGCTGCTTTCCAGCGACGAGGAAAGACGTGAACGCATGTTCCCCGGTTGGGACATGGAGCTGGTCACCGAGATGGATATTCGCGAGGTGCTGATGGATGCCATCGCGACCGCAGAAGACCCAAAGAACATCGACGCGCTGAACCTGCTGGTTGCGCAGCTCGATTCCGGCGAACTCAGCAATCTCGGCAGAGACTGAGCTCCGGCCAATTCACCGCGTCAGAGCGTGAAGTCGTAGCCGATGGTCATCGGCGCGTGGTCTGAAAAGCGCTGGTCTTTATAAATATGCTCGGTGCGCGCCAGCGCGGCGAAGGCGGGCGTGGCCAGGTGGTAGTCGAGCCGCCAGCCGACGTTCTTGGCGTAGGCCTGGCCCCGGTTGCTCCACCAGGTGTAGGCGGCGTCGGTGGTGGTCGGCTGGAGCTTTCGGTACACGTCGACCATGCCTCCGCCGCGAAGCGCGGGTCCCTGACGTTCGATCAATTCTTCGGCGGCGGCATTGGTCAACTCGGCGTCCCGCAACAGCTCGGTCATCCAGGCGCGTTCCTCCGGCAGAAAGCCGCTGTTCTTTGTGTTGCCGTTGAAGTTTTTCAGGTCGATCTCCTGAGGGGCGATGTTCACATCACCGCACAGCACAAAGTCGCGGCTTTGCTTGAGTTCGAGCAGCCGCGGATAGAACTCCGCTAGAAAGCGGAACTTGGCCGCCTGGCGCTCTTCGCCTGAAGACCCGCTCGGGAAGTAGCAGCTGATGATGGAGAGCTTGGGGCTTTGCGTGCGCCCCGGCCGGTCAAAGCGCAGTTCGATGTAGCGGCCCTCGGCGTCAAATTCGCCGGAGCCGTAGCCGATGATCACATCGCTGGGTTCGTGGCGGGTGTAGATGCCGACGCCGGAGTAGCCTTTTTTCTCGGCGAAGTGAAAGTGCCCCTTCAGGCCTGCCAGCTCCTCGAACTTGCCGCGCACATCGTCGGCTTGGGCCTTCAATTCCTGCACGCAAATACAATCCGGTTGGTACTGGGCCAGCCAGTCCTCCAGCCCCTTGCTGGTGGCGGAGCGGATGCCGTTGAGGTTGAGGCTGGTCAGTTTGAACATCGGTTTTTCTAGAAAAGGCGTTCCATGGGCACGGCGGAGCAGGACAACAACAAGAGCAACAACAAGAGCGGCGCACCGTCCCCGGACAGCGCGCTGGCACAGGAATTTGTGCAGTTTGCCGTGGAGTCCGGCGTGCTGCGTTTCGGGCAGTTCAAGACCAAGGCGGGGCGCATGAGCCCCTACTTTTTCAACGCTGGCCTGTTTGATGACGGCGCCAAGCTCGGCCGGCTCGCGCAATTTTATGCGCGCCACCTGCTGGCCGAAGAAAAGCGCACGGGCCTTGCCTTTGACATGATTTTCGGCCCGGCTTACAAGGGCATTCCGCTGGCGGCGGCAGTCGCCATCGAGCTGGCGCGCCTGGGCCGCAACTTTCCGTTTGCCTACAACCGCAAGGAAGCCAAGGACCACGGCGAGGGCGGCACGCTGGTGGGCGCACCGGTCAAGGGGCGCGTGCTCATCATTGACGATGTGATGTCAGCGGGTACGGCCGCGCGCGAATCGATTGCGATCATCCAGGCCGCCGGCGCGACGCCGCACGCCGTGGCGATTGCGCTGGACCGGCAGGAAAAAGCCACCGAAAACGGTCAGGACGTCGACTACAGCGCTGTGCAGTACGTGACACGCCAGCTCGGCCTTCAGGTTTGTGCCATTGCGCGTTTGACCGACTTGCTGCAATATCTTGTTACACAAAGTGATGCGAAAAACGCACAGGCTGCCGGAACGCCGGATGCTCTGGCGCTTCAAAAGCATTACGAGTCTGTTTTGGCTTACCGGGAACGCTACGGCGTCGATTAAGGAACTGGATGCACTGTCGAAAGCGGTGGATGGTGGCTGTGGCCCTGACGGTGGTCGTCGGGGCTGGCTCCAGCCGTGACGCCGCAGCGCAGGGCATTTATACCTGCGTGGATGCCAAAGGGCGCAAAATCACCGCCGACCGCCCCATCGCCGAGTGCATGGACCGCACCCAGAAAGAACTGAACCGTACCGGAACCATCAGGCGCGAGCTGCCCCCCGTGCTCACCGCAGAAGAGCGGGCGGCGCAGGAGGCGAAGGACAAGCAGGCCGCCGAAGCCCGGGCCCGCGAAGCGGAAGAAAAGCGCCGTGAGCGCGCGCTGCTGCAGCGCTACCCGGACCGCGCATCGCACGACCGGGAGCGCGCCGCTGCCCTGGCGCACATTGACGAAGTGATCAAGACCGCCAGCAGCCGGACCCCGCAACTGGCCAGCCAGCGCAAGGCCCTCGACGGCGAGCTGGAGTTTTACGCCAGTGACCCGAGCAAGGTGCCCGCCAGCCTGAAGCGCCGCATCGAGGAACACGAGAGCGGCGTGGCCGCCCAGAAAAAATTCATTCAGGACCAGGAGCAGGAAAAAAAGCGCATCAACGCGCGCTTTGATGAGGAACTGGTCAAGCTCAAGCAGCTCTGGGCGATGACGGGCAAGAGCTGAGCCCGCACCCCAGGCCCCAACCTTTCGCACCGACCCCGATGAACCCCTCAGACCCGATGCAGGCCCTTTACGACTCGCCCCCGGTGGCGCAGCTGCGCGCCGACCTGGCGCTGGCGCTGCGGGCCGCGGCCCATCACGGGCTGGCCGAAGGTGTGTGCAACCACTTCAGCGTGGAACTGCCCGACGGCTCCAATCGCTTCTTGCTCAACCCGCGCGGTCTGCTCTGGCGCGAGGTGCAGGCCGACGACATCGTGCTGATCGATGTGGAGGGCCGCAAGCTGGCCGGCCGCCACGCGGTGGAGCCCACCGCCATGTTCATTCACGCCGCGATCCACCGCATCGTCGGCAAGGCCTGTGTGATGCACACCCACATGCCCTACGCGACAGCGCTCACCCTCACCTCCGACCGCGCGCTGGACACCACGCTGTCGCAAAACGCGATGCGCTTTCATGGCCGCACGGCGGTCGATGCGAACTACAACGGGCTGGCGCTCGGCCCCCCCGAAGGCGAGCGGATTGCCCGGGCCATGGGCAGTGCGGAGGTGGTGTTTCTGGGCAACCACGGCGTGGTGGTGTGCGGCGACCGCATCGACTACGCCTATGACGACCTGTATTACCTGGAGCGCGCCTGCACCTTGCAAGTGCTGGCGCAATCGACGGGCAGGCCCCTGCAGCCGGTTGCGGCCGACATTGCCGAGCGCGTAGCCGCCGAGACGCTGGGCGAGCGCCTGCAGTCGGAACTGTTCTTCGAAGCCCTGCGCCGTACGCTCTGACGGGCCGCCGACCCGTGCGGGTCAGCCGAGTTTCTTTTTCAGCAACTCGTTGACCTGCGCCGGGTTGGCCTTGCCCTTGGTCGCCTTCATGGCCTGACCGACCAGCGCATTCATCGCCTTGGCATTGCCGGCTTTGACTTCCTCGACGTTTTTGGCGTTGGCGGCCAGCACCTCGTCGATGATTTTTTCCAGCTCGCCGGTGTCGCTCATCTGTCTGAGGCCTTTGACTTCGATGATGGCGTCAACATCGCTGCCATCGCCTGTCCACAGGGCGTCAAACACCTGCTTGGCGGCGTTGTTGGAAATGGTGCCGTCCGCAATACGTTTAATGAGGCTTCCGAGGGTTTCCGGGGCGACAGTGACAGCGTCAATCTCAATTCCATCAATATTCAGTCTTCGAGCCAGTTCGCCTAAAACCCAGTTGCTTGAGAGCTTGGGCTGACCGCTGGTTTGAGCGACTTTTTCGAAGTAGTCGGCCAACGCTTTACTAGAAGCTAGTGTTCGTGCGTCGTACTCTGGTAAGCCATAGACATGAATGTTGTACGCAGTCGAGATGTCCTCGCGCAACTGTTGAGCGTACTCTGGAGTGCCGACGAATCGTCGGATTCGTGCGTCCGGCAGCTCTGGCATTGCCGCGCGAGTTTGCGCGACCCATTCCCGCGAAATCACCAGCGGTGGCAAGTCCGGGTCGGGGAAGTAGCGGTAGTCAGCAGCATCTTCCTTGGTCCGCATCGAACGCGTCTCGCCAGTGTCCGGGTCAAACAGCACCGTCGCCTGCTGGATGGTTTTTCCGTCCTCGATCTGTTCAATCTGCCAGCGCACCTCGTAGTCAATCGCCTGCTGCATGAACTTGAAACTGTTCAGGTTCTTGATCTCGCGGCGTGTGCCCAGTGGCTCGCCGGGCTTGCGCACCGACACGTTGGCGTCGCAGCGGAAACTGCCTTCCTGCATGTTGCCGTCGCAGATGCCGATCCAGGTGACGATCTTGTGCAGCTCCTTCGCATAGGCCACGGCTTCGGCAGACGAGCGCATGTCAGGCTCGGTCACGATCTCCAGCAGCGGCGTGCCGGCACGGTTCAGGTCAATGCCGCTCTGGCCGATGAAGTCTTCATGCAACGATTTGCCCGCGTCTTCTTCGAGGTGGGCGCGCACCAGACGCACCGATTTCTTCTCGCCATTCAGAAAAAACTCGACCACACCGCCTTGCACCACCGGAATTTCAAACTGGCTGATCTGGTAGCCCTTGGGCAGGTCGGGATAGAAGTAATTCTTGCGGGCAAACACGCTCTGCTCGGCAATGTGCGCGTTGACGGCCAGACCAAACTCGATGGCGCGCTGTACAGCGCCCTTGTTCATCACCGGCAGCGCGCCGGGCAGGGCGAAGTCCACCGCCGAGGCGTTGGTGTTGGGTTCGGCGCCAAACGAAGTTGAGGCGCGGCTAAAGATTTTCGATTGCGTGGTGAGCTGCGTGTGCGTCTCAAAGCCGATGACGACTTCGTAGCCCTGAACGAGAGGGGAAGATGTCGTGGTGTGGGTGGTCGTGCTCATGCTCAGACTCCGGGCGCGCGGGTGTGCCAGTCGGTCGTCAACTGGAACTGGTGGGCGGCGCCCAGCAATTGCGCTTCCTTGAAATAGTTGCCGATCAGCTGCAGGCCAACCGGCATGCCAGCTGCGCCAAAGCCAGCCGGCACGCTCATGCCGGGCAGGCCGGCGAGGCTGGCGGGCAGCGTGAAGATGTCGGCCAGGTAGTTGGCGACCGGGTCATCTGATTTTTCGCCGATCTTCCACGCCGTGGTAGGCGCCACCGGACCGGCAATCAGGTCGAACTTGTGCGTGGTGAATGCGGTCTGGAAATCCTGCGCGATCAGGCGGCGGATCTTCTGAGCCTTGAGGTAATACGCGTCGTAGTAGCCGTGCGAGAGCACATAGGTGCCGATCATGATGCGGCGCGTGACCTCGTCGCCAAAGCCTTCGCTGCGCGACTTCTTGTACATGTCGGTCAGGTCGGTGTACTGCGCCGCACGGTGGCCATAGCGCACACCGTCAAAACGGCTCAGGTTGCTACTGGCTTCTGCTGACGCAATTATGTAATAAGCAGGGATTGCCAAGTCTAGGCTTGGCAAGTCAATCCGCTTCAAGTCAGCCCCCAACTCCTTTAGCTTGCGGAGTGCTGCAGATACGGCCTCCGTTACGTCGCCCGCCAGCTCCGGGCGCGAGAATTCGTGTTGATCAGACCAATTAAGCCACTGTGAGGGTATGCCGATGCGCAGACCGTCGAGCGGCTTGCCGGAGCTGGCCGTTTGCGCCATCAGGGGCGTGGCGTAGTCGGTGGCGGGCAGGTCCAGCGAGGTGGAGTCGCGGTCCGGGTCGGGCCCGGCCATGGCGGAGAGCAACAGGGCGCAGTCGAGCGCGCTGCGCGCCATCGGGCCGGCCTGGTCGAGACTGGAGGCGAAGGCCACCATGCCGTAGCGCGAGCAGCGGCCGTAGGTCGGCTTGATGCCGGTGATGCCGGTGAGTGATGCGGGCTGGCGGATCGAACCGCCGGTGTCGGTGCCGGTGGCAGCCGGCACCAGGCGTGCCGCCACCGCCGCAGCCGAGCCGCCCGAGGAGCCGCCCGGCACGCGGGTGGTGTCCCACGGGTTTTTCACCGGCTGGTAGGCGCTGTTGTCGTTGCCCGAGCCCATGGCGAATTCGTCGCAGTTGAGCTTGCCCAGCGTGACCATGCCAGCGCCCTCCACACCAAGGTTTTTCACCACGGTGGCATCGAAAGGGCTTCGGTAGTGCTGCAGCATCTTCGAGCCGGCCGTCGTCGGGAAGTCGCGCGTGACAAACACGTCCTTGTGCGCCAGCGGCACGCCCAGCAAGGGTGTGCGTTCGCCAGCAGCGAGGCGCGCATCGGCGGCGCGCGCCTGTGCGAGAGACACATCGGCGTCGGTGGCCAGAAATGCACCGAGCTGTTCGTTCTGGATGCGGGCCAGAAAATGCTGTGTCACTTCGACGCTGGAGACCTTGCGGTCTGCCAGTTGCGCGGCCAGTTCGGCCACGCTCAAGTCATGCAGGTCGGAAGTGTTGGAGAGACTCATTCGATCACCTTGGGCACAAGGAACAGGCCGCGCTCGACCGCCGGGGCGCTCACCTGGCTGATGTCGCGCTGATTCGGCTCGCTGGCGACGTCTTCACGCAGGCGCAGCGCCACGTCGCCCAGCACAGCTGCGGGGTGGGCCAGCGGCTCCACGCCGTCGGTGTTGACGGCATTCATCTGCTCGACCAGGGCGAAAAAGCCATTGAGCTGCGAGAGGGTGCGCTCGGTCTCGTCCGGACGCAATTCCAGCCGCGCGAGACTGGCGACGCGGGCAATGTCTTGGGAGGTCAGTGACATGGGTGTGAGGGTGAAAAACAGGCTGAGAACGGGCAATGAACAGACAGTGGCCCGATTGCCCGAAGGCCGACTGAATCCAGGCCTCGCGCGAGGGTGTGAGCGAGGGTGTAAAGGTCTGAAATCGGGCGGCCGGGCGGGCCGGGTACGGGGGGGATGCGTTATTATCCCGCCTTTGGTGTCAAATCCGGGAGGGTTGCACTTTTTGGGCGCTTTTCAGGGCCTCAAACAGTCGCTCATGCCGTGACGGCGCCGGCGCGACAGAATTGACTCACCATGACAAGGCGACAGGGCACCGAAGTGTGTCCAGGCCCCAACCGGATTCCTGCATATGTTTGAAGCATTCCGTCGGTACTTTTCCACCGACCTGGCCATCGACCTCGGCACCGCCAACACCCTGATTTTTGTCCGCGACCGCGGCATCGTGCTGGACGAGCCTTCGGTGGTGGCCATTCGCCACGAAGGCGGCCCCCAGGGCAAGAAGACCATCCAGGCCGTCGGCCACGAAGCCAAGGCCATGCTGGGCAAGGTGCCCGGCAACATCGAGGCCATTCGCCCGATGAAAGACGGCGTGATTGCCGACTTCACCGTCACCGAGCAGATGCTCAAGCAGTTCATCAAGATGGTGCACCCGCGCAGCTTCTTCAAGCCGAGCCCGCGCATCATCATCTGCGTGCCCTGCGGTTCCACCCAGGTCGAGCGCCGCGCCATCCGCGAAAGCGCGCTCGGTGCCGGTGCCAGCGATGTGTACCTGATTGAGGAACCCATGGCAGCGGCCATCGGCGCTGGTCTGCCGGTGTCGGAAGCCAGCGGCTCCATGGTGGTCGATATCGGCGGCGGCACCACCGAGGTCGGCGTGATTTCGCTGGGCGGCATGGTCTACAAGGGCAGCGTGCGTGTCGGCGGTGACCGTTTCGACGAGGCCATCATCAACTACATCCGCCGCAACTACGGCATGCTGATCGGCGAGCCCACTGCCGAGGCCATCAAGAAAAGCATTGGCTCGGCCTTCCCCGGCTCCGAAGTCAAGGAAATGGAAGTCAAGGGCCGCAACCTCTCCGAAGGCGTGCCGCGCAGCTTCACGATTTCGAGCAACGAGATTCTCGAAGCCCTGACCGACCCGCTGAACAACATCGTCAGTGCCGTGAAGAACGCGCTGGAACAGACGCCACCCGAGCTGGGCGCCGACATCGCCGAGCGCGGCATGATGCTGACCGGCGGCGGCGCACTGCTGCGCGACCTGGACCGCCTGCTGGCCGAAGAAACCGGCCTGCCGGTGCTGGTGGCCGAAGACCCGCTGACCTGCGTGGTGCGCGGCTGCGGCATTGCGCTGGAGCGCATGGACCGGCTCGGTTCCATCTTCACTTCGGAATAACACCGGCACAGCCTTACGGACCGGCCATGCTGCAGTCAACGGCGCATCTCGCAGGCCCGGTCTGACAGCACACCATGCCTTTAGGAACACTCGACAGGTCCCCGCCGCCCTTTTTCAAGCAGGGGCCGTCGGCGCTGTCCAAGCTGATGTTTTTCAGCGCGTTTTCGTTGTTCCTGATGGTTGCCGACGCGCGCTTTCGCATCACCCAGCCGCTGCGCGCCACGGTGGCCACCGTGCTGTACCCGGTGCAGTGGCTGGCGATGCAGCCCGTCGATGCCGCCCTTTACGCGGGCAAGTACTTCACCGGTCTGACCGAAGCCCAATCGGCCAGCGAG
>CALSAU010000031.1:0-12240 GCA_943372985.1 Polaromonas sp. YR568
CAACGACTCGCTGGCCAAACTGCGAATCATGGCGCCGGTCTCCTGCGTATCAGCATGGCTCATGCCCTGCGTGGGTTCGTCCAACAGCAGCATGCGAGGACGCGCGGCGAGGGCTACGGCAATCTCAAGCCGGCGTTGCTCCCCGTGCGACAGAAAGCCGGCCAACTCGTCAAGCTTGTGCTCCAGCCGAAAGCGTTCGACCAGCTCGTCCACCCGCTGCAGCGCTACCCGGCCAGAACTGATAGGCCTCAGCAAGCCACGGCCTTGCTCAAGGAATTGCGCCGCCAGGCGCAGGTTCTCGCGCACCGACAACTCGAAGAACAGGTTGGTGATCTGAAACGAGCGTGCAAGCCCAGCAGCCAGCATATGGTTGGGTGACGCACCAGTCAGGTCCTGTCCGTCGAACACCACGCGACCGGCGCTGGGCCGGATGGCGCCGCTGATCAGGTTGAACACCGTACTTTTGCCTGCACCGTTCGGCCCGATCACGGAGGTGATCTGACCGCGTCGCGCATCAAAACTCACTCCATTGACGGCCACCAGCGAACCAAAACGCACTGTGAGATCACTCACCGAGAGAATGGCATCCACGCGGGCAGAGGCCGCAGCTTCCATAAACTCACTCATGACGAAGCCTCCGTGCGCGAATTTCTTCGCTCCAGGGCTGCGACCACATAGCCGATCAGCCCCCTCGGGAAGAAGATCACGGAGATCATGAAGATGACACCAATCACGATCTGGTGATGGGCTGTGAATGTTCCGATCACCGACTTGAGAAGCGTGAGGATCGCCGAGCCATAAAGCGCACCGATCAGCGTCCCCGTACCGCCGACAATGACATTGATGATCGCGTTTCCCGACACCTGAAAGAACATCAGCTCGGGAGAGACAAAGCCGCGCAGCATGGGGTACAGCGCACCCGAGAGCCCTGCCACATTGGCTGCCAGTACAAATGCGGCAAGCTTGTAGCGCCAGGGGTCGACCCCCAGGAACGGCACGCGGTTTTCATTGGCACGGATCGCCGCAAGCTGGTGCCCGAAAGGCGTTTTCATCAGGTAGGCGAGCAGGCCATACAGAGCGGCCGTGAATACCAGCACAAGCAGGAAGAAGCCGGCCGGACTGGCTGCATCAACGCTGAAAAAGCCGAATGAAATCTGGGGAACCGGCACGCCGATGATGCCATCCGATGCGCCCAGCTCGCGGGTGTTGAAAACCACCTTGGAGACGACCTGCGCCAGTCCGAAGCTGATCAACGCGAAGTAAACACCCTTGGCACGAATCGCAATCACCCCGGCCACCAGCCCTACCAGTGTTGTTGTCACCAATACCACAGCCATCGCCAGCCAGAACGAAGGCAGTCCCTGTTTCAGCACCAAAGCTGAGACATAGGCACCAAACCCGAAGAACAGAGCCTGCCCCAACGGCAGCAGGCCGGTACGCCCGAGCAGTAGATCGACCGAAAGCGCAAGCCCGCCGAAGATCAGTGCTTCCGTGGCCAGTCGGAAGAAAAACACATCGCCTTTGATTCCGGCCACAACTGCGAACGACAGCGCAAGGCCAAAGAACAGCCATGCCAGCAAACGGATCGGGTGCCGCAACAGCCGATGGGCCAGCGGGGGAGAAGCCACAGGCGACTCAGCAATCATGTCATGCATGACCCAACCTCCCGAACAAGCCCTGTGGACGCCACATCAGCACCAACACCATGATCCCGAACAGCAAGGGGTCGCTCCAGACCGGGGAAATATAAAGACTGGATATCGACTGGATCTGGGTCAGCACCAGGCCGGCAATGACTGCACCCTTGATCGACCCCATTCCACCGATGATGACCACCGAAAACGCAATCAGTACGAAGTCGCGCCCCATGGTCGGAAAAACAGAATAGATCGGTGCCAGCAGTACACCCGCCAGGCCGGCGAGTGCCACACCAAAGGCAAACGTTCCTGCATAAACCACGGACACCGGTACGCCCAACGATGCAGCCATATGACGGTCATAGGCAGCAGCCCGCACCATTGCACCCAGGCGCGTGCGAAAAACCACGAGCCAGACCGTACCAATCACCACGCTGCCCAGCACCATGACGAACAGGCGGTAGTTCGGGAAGAACAGGCCAGATACCTCGCTCGCCCCGGTGATTGGTGGTTCAAGACGAAGGGGGTTGGCACCGAACACGATCTTCAGCGCATCTTCCATGATGATCGCCAAACCAAAGGTCAGCAGCAGTGTCAGCGTGTGTCGTTCCTTGGAATGAAAGACGCGCTGAATCAGTGTGCGTTCTGTGGCATAGCCCACCACGGCCATCAACAACGGCGTCAGGGCCAGCGCCCACCAGAAGGGCATACCTACTCCCAGCAGAGCCACTGCCGCATAGGCGCCAACGGCATAGAACTCGCCATGCGCCATGTTGATCACATCGAGAAGGCCGAAAATGATGGTCAGGCCCAGTGCCATCAACACCACTGCCACGCCGATCGACGCCCCATTAATCACCTGCGGCGCCAGCACAAACTGCAGCCACTCCATCATTTCAGCCATCGTTGCCTCCTGAATGGCGACCTTGCCCAAGTCACACCTGGACCGGGTCGCATCAACATTTAGAACTTGGTGCAGGTGTCAGGACCGATGGCCTGGGCTGCTGCCACTTTGCCGACGATCTCGAACTCGCCGCCCTTGACACGTACCGCGTACATGTCCTGCATGGCCTGGTGGTCGCCCGCGCGCAGCGTCTTCACGCCCTGTGGTGTGTTCCATTGCAGGCCTCGCATGGCGTCGCGAACCTTGTCGGTCTCAGTGCTCTTGGCCTTCTCGACAGCTGCTTTGTAGAAGAACAGCACGCCGTAGGAGTCTGCACCATACAGGTCAGGCATAGCCTTGTTTGCAGCCATGAATTCAGCGACAAACTTCTTGTTCTCCGGGCCGTCAATATTGGGCGAATAGCCCACACCGGTGACAAAGCCGTCGGCCGCCTTGCCGATGGCTGCGAGGTTCTGAGAGGTCACCGTACCCGAGGCACCCACCACCTGCACGTTACGAGCCATGCCGAACTCAGCCATCTGATTGAAAAGCCGCACGGTGTCATTGCCAGCCACAGAGGTATAGATCACGACAGGTCTGGCTGAACGTATCTGGCCGAAGAACGGGGAGTAATCCTTGTTATCCAGGGGCGCGTAGACCTCCCCCACCGTCTTGGACCCTTTGGCTTCGGCCGCCGACTTGAATGCGGCCACGGTGCTACGGCCCATCTCGTAGTCCGGGCCGAGATAAAACACACTGGCTTGCGGCTTTTCCTTGGACATCCACTCGGCCAGCGCAGCCGACTGCATGCCAGCCCGTGCATTCACCCGGAATACGTTCGGCGAGCATTTCTCAGCGGTGATGGCGTCGGAAAAAGACACCGTGGTGGCGATCAGTTTTCCGTTGCGCTCGGCGACCTGGCCGACTGCGAGCGTCGAACCTGAGTTCACTGTCCCGGTCAGGAAGTCAACCTTGTTGACCTGGAACAGCTTCTCGGCCTTCTGGGTGGCTACGGCCGGGTTGGCTTCTTCGTCCTCATACAACAGCTCCAGCTTGCGCCCTGCGATACCGCCGGCAGCGTTGATCTGCGCAGCTGCAAGGTCGAGGCCCCATTTCACCTGCTGGCCAATACCGGCATAGGTACCGGACAGTGGTGTCACCACGCCGATCTTGATGGGACCGACCTGCGCAATGGCGAGCAAGGGGGCTGCCGATGCTGCAGCGATGACGGTGCGAATGAAAGTCTTCATCTCTGTCTCCAGTTGTGGTTAAAAAAACGTACGGTCTACTCTTGGTCACTTTCCCGTGAAGTTCGGACGTCGCTTGGCATGAAACGCCTCAACACCTTCACGAAAATCTTCCGAGCTGCGCAGGCGCGAGTAGCAATGGCCTTCCAGCTCGATGGCAATCGACAGCGGCGAGTCTTCGGTGTCGTTGAGCAGCTTCTTGGCGGTGCGCTGGGCGAGCGGCGAAAATGAGCGCAGCTCATCAACCAGCGCGTCGGTAGCGGCCTCGAGCTCGCTGTCAGGAACGCATTCGGTCGCTACGCCCCAGTCGGCCGCCTGTGGGCCAGTGATGCGGCGCGAGCGCATCACAATGTCCTTGGTCCGTGTGATGCCCACCATCTTCTGCAATCGGGCTGAACCACCTGAACCCGGGATCTGGCCCAGCTTCTGTTCGGGCAGTGCATAGAGCGTCGTTGGCGTCACAAGACGGAAATCACAAGCCAGCGAGACTTCGAAACCCACGCCGAAGCAGTAGCCTCGTGCGGCAGCGATCACCGGCTTGCCGCAGCGGGCGGGCGCCGCGATGTTCCAGGCGAGCTTTGACACATGCTCGGGCGATGCCTCGAGGAAGCCTCGAATATCTCCTCCGCTGGAGAAATGCTCCCCTTCGGATCGCAGCACAATGACGCGCACCCGGTCATCGGAATCCAGCGCCTCGAAAGCAATGCGGAGCTGGTCCCGCTGCCCCATGCTGATGACATTGAACGGCGGACGCGACAGTACGATATCGGCACGCTCGCGCTGGGGATCAATGTGCAGCGTAAAGCCATCAAATTCGACCGGCAAGGTGGTCGCGGGATGGCCAAGTTCATCAAGTCTCATGGGTACTCTCCTGTTTGGATGGGGATTCGGGTGTGGGGGGTACCGCCCGGGCGGTCTCGAACTCGCCGGCGACCAACTTGCGGCGCAGGACTTTACCTACTGGAGATTTGGGAATTTCCTGCACGAAGACGTATTCGCGCGGCCGCTTGAAATTAACGAGATCTGAAAGGCGGCAGTGGGCATCCAGCGCGTCTGCTGCGACTGGCTCCCGGGTTTTCACGAAGGCCACCACTCGCTGACCCCATCGCTCGTCCCGCAGACCTGCGACGGCTACTTCATCGACAGCTGGGTGCAGCGACAGCACGGATTCGATATCGACTGGCGAGATGTTTTCACCACCGCTGATAATCATGTCGTCGACACGGCCGGTGACATACAAGTCGCCATCGACATCAAAGTAGCCGGTGTCGCCCGTGAAGTACCAGCCTTCGCGCAGACTCTTCGCGTTGGCGTCGGGCCGGTTGTGATAACTCTCAAATGCCTCGTCTCCGGCGAGCTCCGCCAGAATCTGCCCCTCTTCACCTTGCGCTGCGAGGGCCTCAGGATTGGTGCTGTCTAGCTTCACCACGCGCAGTCGGGCATTGATGCCGGCGCGTCCCGCCGACCCGGGCTTGGCGACTGCGTTCTGGTTGACCGCAAAGGTATATATCTCGGAGCTGCCGTAGTGGTTGACGAACAGCTCGGGCTGGAATGCCTCGGTGAGCCGCAACAGCAAGGCGTCGTGCATGGGTGCGCCTGCGAAGCCGAGCTTGCGCACCCTGGAGATGTCGGTACGTGAGAATTCCGGATGCGAGAGCAGCTCGTGGTAAAGCGTCGGCACCAGGTAAAGGTGCGTCAACTGCTCACCCTGAATAGCAAGGAGTGCACGCCCTGCATCGAACTTCGGCATGCAAACAAAACGTCCGTCCAGAAGGGCCAGTGCCAGCAGCGAGCGCACCCCCATCGTGTGGTACAGCGGCATCACGCCCAGCGTGCGCTCACCCTGCGCATAGCGGTTCTGCGCCACATGGGCCAGCGCCGCGATGCGCTCGGCGCGCTGGCGACGTGGCACACCTTTGGGCTTGCCGGTCGTACCCGAGGTGTAGAGCATCAGTGACAGGTCTTCGGCACTGGCCTGAGGCACAGGCTCCGACGGCGCAGTCAGCCAGTCGTCAAAGTGCGCGGTGGCGTCCTGAACCGCACCCACGCCAATGCGTTGGACGCGCCGCGCTTCGGCAGAGCCGTCAACAGCCTCATGCGCCACCGGTTCGAACACCAGGACACGCGCACCCGAATCGCCAAGGCAGTAGTCGATTTCGTCGGCCTTCGCACGCCAATTTAGCGGGGTAATGACAATCCCGGCGAACTGGCAGGCCCAGTGCAGCGTCGCCATTTCCCAGCGGTTTTGCAGTACCGCCAGCAGGTGGTCGCCGCGCTTCAGCCCCAGCCCGGTCAGGGCGCACTGCACAGCGCCTACCCGCAGCGCCCATTGCGCATAACTCAGCCGCAGTTCGCGGTCGACCAGTGCCACGGCGTGCGGGCTGCGCTCCACACTTTGCAGAAAAGTTCGGCCGAGATCAAGCATGGGAGACCTTTCGGGCGGTAAGCCGCACGCGGGCCACTTCCAGCACCGCGGCAACGATAGGGGTGTAGCCGGTACAGCGGCAGATATGGCCTGACAACATCTCGCGCACCTCTGCCTCGCCGGGCTCGCGAGCCTCGGAACCAGGTGCGCACAGGCGCTCAAGCCAGTCAGCACAGGACATCAGGATGCCGGCGGTGCAGAACCCACATTGCAGTGCGTGATGCCGCTTGAAGGCCTGCTGCAGGTCGCCCAGAGTGCCGTCGGCCTGCGCCAGACCCTCGACCGTATCGACCTGCCTGCCGTCGACCTGCACCGCCAGGGTCAGACAGGCGCGGCAAGCCACGCCGTCAATGCGCACGGTGCATGCGCCGCACACGCCGTGCTCGCAGCCCACATGCGTTCCGGTCGCACCCAACCCGTCACGTAAAAAATCGGTCAGTAGCATGCGTGGTTGAACATGGCCGGTGCGCTGTCGCCCGTTAAGGGTGAGTTCCACCGGGTGAAGAACATGGCGCGAAAGAGGAAGGGAAGCGGTCATGCGGTACTCCGTTCGGGAATGCGGTTGGCCAGGGCTTGATACACGGCGCGGCGTCCCAGCGTTCGCACCAGTTGGCGCCGCAACAGGGCACTGGCTTGCGGCTCGTCACGGGCTTCCAGCGACCAGGCCAGTTCATTGAGGGCGTCGTCCAGCGCGCTGCCTTGCAACACAGGGAAGTCACGGGCAGTGGGACGATCGGCCACGCCGCCGACCGCGATGCGCAGACGCCTGGTATCGGCCACCACGGCCACCGCGCAGACAGCAAAGTCACCATGGCGCATCGAAAATTCTTCAAATCCGTAGCCGGTACCGCTGTGGGCAAGGGGGAAGCGAACTTCTTCCAGCAGTTCATCGGGCTGTCGTGCCGTTAGCAGCATGCCGGTAAAGAAATCCACCGCCTTGACCACACGGCGACTGCGGTCACGTCGCAAGACGACTTCCCCCTCCAGTGCCAGCAGGCACAGCGGCAACTCGGCCGATGGATCGGCATGAGCAATGGAGCCGACCACCGTGCCGCGGTTACGTACCTGGAAATGCGAGATGTGGGGGAATGCCAGTGTCAGCAACGGCAGCTCGTTCGCAAGCCCTTGCCGCCATTCAACGCTGGCCTGGGTGGCGGCGGCACCGATGCACAGCTGACCCTGTGCAATGCGGATTTGTGCCATCGACTCACTGCGCGAGATGTCAACGAGCAGCGACGGCTGGGCCAGCCGCATGTTCAGAACCGCCATCAGCGACTGTCCGCCGGCGAGGATGCGTGCGTCTTCGCCGTACTGTGTCAAAGCTGCAACAGCCACATCTGCGTGGTCGGCACGCAGGTAATCAAAAGCAGCGGGCTTCATGTGGCCACTCTCAGGCGCTTGAGTAAGCGCTGCCACCATGTCAATGGTTTGGCGCCCGTGGCTTGCCGGCCCAGCGATTCAAACAGCTGTGCAAGCACAATGCGGGCTGCGCCTTCAAGCATCCGGCTGCCTACCGCAGCGACCTTGCCCCCCACCTGTGCGGCGTAGTCGTAATGCAGGCGCGTGCCTTCGGCTGTGGCTTCCAGCCGTACCGTGCCGCTGCCGGCCCCGGTACCGAGGGACGAGGACCCCTGCCCTGCCAGGCGAAGACTGTGTGGCATGTCAATTTCCGACAAGGCGATCTCGGCGGCATAGCGTGCTTTCACCAGACCGACACCCACTGTCACATCGGCGCGATAGCGGTTTTCGCCAGTCAAGACCAGTTCATGACAGCCGGGGATGACTTGCGCCAACGCAGCGGGGTCCAGCAACACGGCAAACACTTTTTCAGGCGGTGCGGCAATCTCGATCACCCCGGCGGCATGCAGTGACAGACCGTCTTGCGCTGCCGATACCGGTCGCGCAGCCATCGCTCGGGCCATTGCGGCCGGTGGTGCAGGCTCGGCCGCATCAATCAACGCAAGCACTCTGGACGGTGTCAGCGGCAGGCGTATATCGCTGACGTCGCCGATCCGGGCCTGAAGCGGCTTGAGTGCATCGGCAAAAGCATTGGCAATGCACACTGGCGTGCTCATGTTGTTACCCTCTCCCAGACCCTTGGCGCCCAGCGGCGTGAACGGCGAGGGTGTTTCCATGTGAACGATCTGCGGATCAGGCACCTCGCAGGCTGTGGGCATCAGATAATCGGCCAGGGTTCCAGACTGGAAACCACCGTCTGCGGCATAGCGGAATTCTTCCAGCAGCGCAGCCCCCAGACCCTGAGCGAATGCACCGCGAATCTGTCCATCGGCCATGCCGGGGTGCAAAATGCGACCCGCATCATGGGCTGTGATGTAACGGTCCACCCGCACACGGCCCGTTTCAGGATCAACCTCCAGGCCGCAGATGTCGAACACAAAACCATAGGCGGCCGAGGTGTTGACCCGGTCCTGCGCGTCGGGCGCTGCCAGCGTGGGGGCAGTCCAGAATGCGGTTTCGCGCAAGCCGGGCTCGATTCCCTCTGGCAGCAGGCCTGGCGCCCAGTGCGGGCTGGCAGCCAGCCGGGTAAAGGCTTGCGAGCGCTCGGGCTGCAGCGCATTGAAGACCCTGCCGCCTTCGAAGCGCACCTGATCGGGTGAGCAGCCGAGCGAAGCGGCGGCAATGTGCGCGAGTTTGTTGCGCATTTTGACGGTTGCAAGATGCACGGTGCCCGCCACAGCACCGGCGAAGCGGCTTGAGTAGTTGCCTGCCGCGACGGACCACGCATCCTTGGCAGTATCAAACTCGACATTCACAGCAATTTGCCCGGGCTCCAGGCCCAGCACGTCGGCCACCACCTGCGCGCAGACGGTCATGTGGCCCTGACCGGCCGGTGCAGAGGCGATAGTGACGTTGACACCGCCCAGCAGGTCAATGGCCACCGTGGCACTGGCGATGGCGCCGTTCTTGGGCCCAGCCTTGGCACGCTGCTCGGCAGTGAGCACCGTGCTGATGTAGCCCATGTTGGAAACCGAAGGCTCGACGATTGCCGCACAGCCAATACCGTAGAGCTTGCCCGCCGCCCGTGCCGCGTCGCGCCGTGCATAGAGTGCCGGCATATTGGCGTGCTGCTGCGCGAGTTCCAGTGCCCGCAGGTAGTCGCCCGAGTCCAGCACTGCCCCCGCAGCGGCGTAGTACGGAAACTGGTGGGCCTGAACAAAGTTGCGGCGGCGCAGATCGAACGGGTCGATGCCCAGTTCGCTGGCGATACGGTCCATCAGCCGCTCCAGCGCGTAGTACACCTGCGGTCCGCCGAAGCCGCGTACCAGACCGGTCGGCACCTTGTTGGTCAGCACCACCCGGTTGCGTACCTGCAGATGAGCCACGTCGTAAGCCCCGGTCATTGCGCCGTGCATGCGATAGAAGGTTGCCGGTTCGGGTGCACGCAGATAGCCACCCACCTCGTCCATCTGGTCATAGCGCAGCGCCTGGATACGGCCGTCCGCATTCACGGCCGCTTCAATCGTCGTCATGCGCGCCGTGGCAGAGGTTGCAGCCGTCAGATGCTCAAGCCGGTCTTCCACCCATTTGACCGGCGCGCCTGCCTTACGGGAGGCCAGACACATCAGCACCACATAAGGAAACACCGCCTGCTTGACGCCAAAGCTGCCCCCTGAATCACGCGGAATCCGGTGGCGCAACTTGTTACCCGGGACCTGTAAGGCCAGAGCCATCACCGCATGCAGCGAAAACGGCCCCATGAAGTTCGACAGGACTTCGTAGCCTTCATCGCCCGGCAGATACTCTGCCAGCACGACACCGCATTCGATGGGCGTGCAGGAGTTGCGGGGGTAGTGGACGGTCAGTGACACCCGGTGGGCCGCCTGCGCAAACGCAGCGGGGGCGTCACCGTACGCGAAACTCCGGTCTGACACCACATTGCTGCCGACTGCCGGGTGCAGCACCGGCGCATCGGCGCCAATGGCGCGCTCCATGTCGACCAAGGCCGGCAGACTGCGGTAGTTCACGCGAATGGCGTCAAGCGCGTCTTCAGCCAGGTAGCGGCTTTCAGCTATGACCACCGCCACCGGCTCACCAACGTAGCGCACACGCTCTACTGCCAGTGCCCAATGCTGCATGGACTGCTTCACGCCCACCACAAAGGGTTGCGACCAGCGCTGCACATCTTCACCGGTGAGTACTGCATGCACGCCAGGAAAGGCTAATGCGGCAGACGCATCCAGTCCCAACAGATCTGCGTGTGCGTGCGGCGACCGTAGCACCGCCGCATACAAAGTACCGGAGGGCTCCCCCACATCGTCACCATAGCGGCCGCGACCGCTCAGTAACGCGTCGTCTTCAACGCGCGGTACCGATTGGCCGAGATGGGCTGAATGGGAGGACCGTCGCATGAACTGCGTTGCCTCCGTATGGCTGTGCACTGAAAGTCTCCTGCTTGTTTGTCTCTGTGCCTAGCGTAGGCAGGCTCACAGGACAGCGTGAACAGGGGAGTCCAGCGAAGGACCAATTCGTCTGATGCTGGCCCAAAAAGTCCAGCTACTTTCGTGCTGCGGCGCAGCAACGGGCCGCGCGATGCGGCTAAAGTAAATCGGACGCGGGTGCTGAACCGGCTGGCGGCTCGTAAAGGTTCACGGCGCGGCGGTAGTCAGTGGGCGTGATGCCCAAGTGCTGCCGGAAAAAACGTGCGAAATGACTGGATGCCGAAAACCCGAGGCTGTGGCCGACATCGCCCACCAGTTCGCTCGAATGCGATAGACGGTCCACAGCAGCCTCAAAGCGCAGAACGTTGGCATACACCAGCGGGGTGACATGGGTGTCGCGATGAAACAGAGAGAAAAAATGCGCCCGCGACAGCCCGGCAAAGCTGGCGAGGTCGTCCATGTCAAAGTCCCGCGTCAAGTTCTCTCGCATATGGGCAATCACCTTGCGGGTGCGCGGATCGATGGCCGAGGGTGGGCGGGTGCGGAGCAATCCAGCCATGTCGCGCCAACCAGAATAACTGTCGATCACCGAAGTCACCAGGTTGAACAGCAGGTCTTCCAGGCGGCTTGCCGCCACCTCATCGGCCCACCACAACTCCAGCACGAATTCCTCGACGAACTTCCGCGTTTCGGACCGGATTTGTACGCAGGACTGCGGGAAGAAACGGGGATGCGACGACAAGGTCAGCGAGCGCTGGATTTCTGAAAGCCACGACGGTTCGATGTACAGGGCTAGGATCAGCGTTTGCTCACCCGGGGGGGCTGCGTGCGTATAGGCGTGTGGCTCCCAGGCGTTGACCAGCACTGCCGTTTCGTTGGTCAGCGGCTGACGTTCACCGCGCACCAGAAATGCGCTATCAGCCCCGCCAGCCTTGATCAGAATGTGGCAGTGGTGGTGCGCATGAGCCACTAGTGAGGCATCCATGTCCAACAGAGCGACACGGCCGAAGCGCCCCTGGAAGATTTTGATGGCTGTCGACATGTTTGCCTGAGATGAAACGTGCCTGGGCGATAAGAAGACTGCAGATGATAGACCTATCCATCCAAATTGCGAATTAGTAGTAACTCTCCGTTCTGCAAGCCGCCGCTCGACGACTCTGCTGCAAACCGACGTCCCTCAGAGCGTCGTTACTAAATCAAACGGGCCATGGAATCCACACGATTCGCCGCACAAAAGCAGCGTTGATTGATCGCTGCGCTAGGAACATTCGAGCGGTGCAATCACTTTTGGGGCATACCAAACTAGAAAGCACGGAGCAGTACCTAGCTATCGAAGTCGCAGATTGTTGAATTCCGCTGAAGTCTGACCCGAGTTTTCCATCGAATATTGACCCACACTCTTTGTGAGCAGAAGGTGCTCACGATGTGGATAAGTTCTTGGTTTTCTCCTTTTTGGGTTGAGTCTTTGCAGAGCTGTTTTTGAACCGATAGCTGTCGTTCCCAGTCTCAAGGATATGACATCTGTGGGTGAGACGGTCCAGAAGAGCGGTCGTCATTTTTGCATCACCAAAGACACTGGCCCATTCTCCAAAGTGTGTGGATCTGCCTCAAAGTGCGCCGCTGTTTCCGCGATTTTGTTGCCTCGATT